>JARRRL010000001.1:0-41214 GCA_037380725.1 Gammaproteobacteria bacterium
TATACACGCAAAGGGCGATTTTTGGATGATAACGTGTGAAAGATCTCACCACCTATTCCATTTGAATGCCCACTTGAATGCCCTTTTGCGGTGCACTACGGCATTCCTCAAGGCATTATCCACGGCATTCGTCAAAAGATAGATTACTATTCGTTCAGTCATCTATTACACTTGAGTTTTCCACAAAAGCTGTGGATAAGCATGGGGATAATTACCATTTTTTTCTCGCAACGCCCTAAAACTACGCGCCGCCCAACAAATCGGACAATTATTGATCTAACAAGAAATGCCTATGTTTTTCAGTATATTACAAAAATGCTGGACGAACTAACAGGGAAACGCTCGAAAAAGGACAAAAAATAACCGAAAAATGAGGTCCTGTGCATAAGACGAACAAGTTATCCACAGCACATGTCAACCCTTTTGTTCTCGCTCTATCACAACATGAACATCATTATTGATCGATCACTTATTTGTCACTTATTTCCTCAAGAAGCGTGCCCCACCCCATCACAAGGGCAGGGCGCTCTCAATTCGAACAAATGGTTAATCTTTGACAACACCCCAATATGAACAACTGAAATATGGTTACTGACGGCATGATACGGCCACTGTTAAAGTCATTTTGCGTTTTTTGCACGAGTGAGACAAAAAACCCTGGCATCTGAATCGCATCAGGTCTAGAATCCCCGCTTAATTTCCCCCCCACGGTTCTGGTCAACACCCTGAATACCTGCGCATCAGAAGCCATGGAAAATAATCTGGAACATAAAAAATGACCTGGGGTAAGGTTTGATTGTTAGTATTTGATTGTTGATATTAGTTGTTAGTAATTGTTATCAATCATTGGCACCACGCGCAGCGTAAATAGATAAACGCTTACCTTTAACGCCCAAAAAAATACCGATGCTGTACCGACGTGTAGAACCCAAGCTGTAGCACAGCAAGAGCACGCAAAGAACACACAGTGCGCGCGCCAATCAAATACTCGGCGCCAATCAAATAAGACAATTTTTTATTCTTAATCTAAATGCTGTTATAATTTACGAGCTTTACACAGTGCCCACTGCGATGACATCGACTGTCGTATACGCTGCGCCATTCACACTCTAAATGCTGACACACACCACTCATCTGAGCCGACTCGTCAAGCCGCCATCATGACGCGCAGCATCTGGCGAACAAGCGAATCGCTTTGCTGGTTGCTTAAGGCGCTTTGTGTTTAAATCAGCAGGCCACTGTCAAGCAGTGCGATTAAGCAATACAGTTGAGAAATGCAGTCAAGTAATGCGCTCACGTGGTGGATCACTCAATGTCGGCAAGTTCAAAGGAGAAACCGTTATTATGAAACAACCTATTCGCGTTGCAGTAACCGGAGCAGCGGGTCAAATCAGTTACGCTCTGCTGTTTCGCCTTGCCGCCGGTGAGATGCTTGGCACTGATCAACCCATTATATTGCAATTGTTGGAGATCACACCTGCTCTGGACGCGCTCAACGGCGTGGCCATGGAACTGCGCGACTGCGCCTTCCCATTACTTGAAGACATCGTTCTCACGGATGATCCTAACCTCGCCTTCAAAGATGCTGAATACGCTTTACTGGTCGGCGCACGACCGCGCAGCGTCGGCATGGAACGCAAAGATCTACTGGAAGCCAACGCCGCCATTTTCTCTGTTCAAGGCAAAGCGCTTAACGAACACGCCGCACGCCACGTCAAAGTATTGGTTGTTGGCAATCCCGCCAACACGAACGCGCTGATTGCCCAACGCAATGCGCCCAATTTGGACCCCAAACAATTTACCGCTATGACCAGACTGGATCATAACCGAGTACTGGGGCAACTGAGTCTCCGGACCGAACAACCCATTTCTGCTATCAAGCAAGCCATCATTTGGGGTAACCACTCTGCTACACAATACCCCGACTTGCATCAGACCACCGTTTCGGGCCAACCCGCTCTGCAGCAAATTGAACAAAACTGGTATGAAGACGAATTCATCCCCACCATACAACAACGCGGCGCAGCCATCATTAAGGCACGCGGCGCATCCAGTGCCGCTTCAGCAGCAAACGCCGCCATTCAACACATGCGTGACTGGGCCTTAGGCACCCCCGCAGACAATTGGGTCAGCATGGGAGTGATTTCAGACGGCAGCTACGGCATCGAACCGGGGCTCATTTACTCGTTCCCAACGCGCTGCCAAAACGGGGAATGGTCCATTGTTCAACACCTTGACATTAACGATTTCAGTCGTCAAAAAATGACCGCGACAGAACAAGAACTGCGTGAAGAACGTGACGCTGTCGCTCACCTCCTACCGTAACAATCTAACACGTAGCGTGAGAACAGCCCCCCCACAAAAAAACCCGGCTCACCGGGTTTTTTTGTGGTTTTGAGGGTCTGGGGCTTACGAGGATGCGCCCGCCTTTTCAACCGCTGCTTTCACAAGAGACGCTAATTCGCCCTTCTCGTGCATGTCTATCAGAATATCCGATCCACCAACTAACTCACCCGCCACCCACAATTGGGGAAAAGTCGGCCACTGGGCATATTGTGGCAGCTCAGCACGAATATCGGGATTCTCAAGAATGTTAACATAAGCGAAAGCTTCACCCACTTCGGACAACACCTCTACCGCACGTGCTGAAAAACCGCACTGTGGGAATTGAGGGGTGCCTTTCATGTAGAGAATGACGGCATTATCACTGATCTGCGACTTAATGAGGTCTAAAGTACTCATTGAAATTCATCTCCCATAAGCATGTAACGGACTCATCAGGCATTGTGATCCGCTGTCTGACGCCCATCATACCGAGCTCATGGTGGGTTACACAATCCCTATGCCCACGGATACCTCTACTCAAGCGCTTACTCTTTGCTGTTTGATCTGGGTTTCCATGCACAGATTCTGATAGAATCGCAGTATCAACTTCTTGCGATTGATATACAATCAAAGGGATATACAAATCAACGAAATGATGTGAAACGAGAAAATAAGATTGGGCTCAAGGCAGCGCATGTCAGGCTGCCTTTTTTGGTTTCTTATATCTTGGTTTCTCATACCGCGAAATGAACATTGATTGCTTTTTAATGCTCATTTCACAGTGAAAAACAGGGAACGTTAACGAAATAGGATCTACCACGCATGACAACGCCAACGCAATTTGCAGATTCCGTGATGAACACCTACGCTCGACTCCCCGTGGCTTTTGAGCGCGGTCAAGGCGCTTGGCTGTATGACAGCAATGAAGAGCAGTATTTGGACGCTATCAGTGGTATTGGCGTCGTGGGTCTTGGGCACGCTCACCCCGCCGTCACGCGCACTATTCAAGAACAAGCGGGCAAATTGTTACACACTTCAAACCTCTACCACATCACAGCACAATCCACATTGGCGCAGGAACTGACATCAATCACCGGTATGTCAAAAGCGTTTTTCTGTAACTCCGGGGCCGAAGCCAATGAAGCCGCGATCAAACTGGCGCGCTTATATGGTAACGAACGCCACATTGACCAACCTCAAATTCTGGTCATGGAACGTGCTTTTCACGGACGTACTTTAGCGACCTTAAGTGCCTCGGGTAATCGTAAAATTCAAGCAGGATTTGAACCACTTGTCCGTGGCTTTGTGCGCGCGCCCCTGAATGACATTGACGCGCTTTTCCACGTCGCTAAAAATAATAAAAACATCGTAGCCATTCTGTTTGAAACCATTCAAGGCGAAGGCGGTGTGCACCTCGCCGATACCGCGTATCTGGAAGCCGTGCGCACACTGTGCGATGTGCAAAACTGGTTAATGATGCTGGATGAAGTTCATTCGGGTAACGGGCGAACAGGCAAATACTTCGCCTATCAGCACTCGCGCATTCAGCCCGATGTGGTCGTCACCGCCAAAGGTCTGGGTAACGGCATTCCCATTGGCGTCATGTTAACCAACGACAAAACCAGCACGCTGTTCAAGCCTGGTCACCACGGATCCACCTTTGGCGGAAACCCTTTTGCCTGCACCGTTGCGCAAACAGTTGTCAAAACACTGTTTAACGATCGGCTCATCGAACGCGCCGCTACCCTCGGTGAACGCATGCTTTCTGGTTTGCAAGCAAAACTGGAGGGCGCTGACTACATCGTGGACATTCGCGGCAAATTGGCCACGCACAAAAAATTTTAATTAATGTGACAAACGGTACAACCGTTCGCTTATTGCCTCCGCTGATTCTAAGCGATGACGAAGCCGATCACATCGTCAACGTCGTGTGTAAATTACTCAAAACTTATGCGGGTGATGATCGCCGCGTACCTCGCGTTTAGCGAATCAATACCAGCAAATACCCGTGCACACCATACCCTGTGTGCACAGTGCAAGATGCACAGACATGATTGTCTATACACAAAACGATAGAAACGCGCGATCAGCCGCATCAATTTGTGGCTGATCGTTTAATAGGGAATACCCCATGAAAGTACGCCACTTTTTATCACTCCTTGATCTCAGTCCTGAAGCGTGCACCCACGTCATTGAACGAGCCATTGCACTCAAGCGTTTGCACGCCGAAGGTAAATGTAGCCAAACACTGCACCATAAAGTACTCGGCATGATTTTTGAGAAATCGTCCACTCGCACACGCGTTTCCTTTGAATCGGCCATGCTGCAGTGCGGTGGAGGCGCTATTTTTCTGACGCCACAAGACAGTCAGCTCGGACGCGGTGAACCCATAGAAGACACCGCACGCGTTTTATCCCGGATGGTGGATATCGTGGTGATACGCACTTTTTCCCATGATCGTATTACCCGGTTCGCCAGCCAAGCCAGCGTCCCAGTGATCAACGCGCTGACAGACGATTTCCACCCCTGTCAATTGTTGGCGGACATGCAAACGTTTCGCGAACATCGCGGCCCAATCACTGGCGCAAACGTCACCTGGGTGGGAGACGGCAACAACATGTGCAACTCCTACATCAATGCCGCCCGTCAGTTTGATTTTCAATTGAATATCGTCTGTCCCGAAGGGTTTGATCCCAATGCCGAATTGTTGGCCGCTAATCAAGACCGCGTCACCTGCTTTCGCGACCCCGCTGAAGCCATACGCAAGGCCCACCTGGTCGTCACGGACGTGTGGGCCAGTATGGGTCAAGAAGCAGAGAGTCAGCATCGATTCAAAGCATTTTCTGCCTTGCAAGTTACGCCAAAATTGATGGATCTGGCCGCTCCAAAAGCATTGTTCATGCATTGCTTACCCGCCCACCGTGGCGAAGAGATCAGCCACGATATGCTCGACGATCCTCGCTCAGTCGTATGGGATGAAGCCGAAAATCGACTGCATGCACAAAAAGCACTTGTCGAATTCTTGCTGCTTCAGACGAATCAAGATTCCTAACCGTGCTCACTCAGGGAGCTTGTGTTTCAGTGGACAACTGTAAAACAACACACACACACAGCGATACGCCAGCCGGGAAATTACTCTTGGCTATCGAGCACCTGGATCTGTGTGTGGGTGATGCCCCGGTGATTCGCGATTTAAACTTGCACGTTCACCACGGTGAAATCATCTGTTTACTGGGCGCCAGTGGCTGTGGAAAAACCACCGTACTGCGCGCCATCGCCGGGTTCATCCGTCCCACAAACGGCGTCATTACCTTGGATGGCGCGCTCACGGCTAACCCTGATTACTTGGTACCGCCGGAAAAACGCCATGTGGGTATGATTTTTCAGGACTACGCTCTTTTCCCTCACCTCACCATCCGTGAGAACCTAGCCTTTGGTTTGAAATCGCTGGAGAAACCCGTTCGAGAACAACGAATTACTCACTACTTTTCAAACTTAGACGTGTGTTTACGGCGAGAACTGCAACGCCAACTGCGCAGCGCGCTCCAAAAAGAAAACATGACGGCCATCCTAGTGACACACGATCAAGAAGAAGCGTTCGCGATGGCTGATCGTATTGGTTTGCTCGCTTTTGGACAATTGCAGCAACTCGCCAGTCCTTATACCCTGTATCACGAACCTGCCAACCGCTACGTCGCATCTTTCATCGGCCTGGGCAGTTTCATCACCGCCAGCGTGGCTGATCAACATCATCTGGACACGGAAGTGGGCGTCATTGAAAGCCGTGCCCCTCTCACTCGCCCAAGGGGTCACCGCATGGATATGCTCCTGCGCCCCGATGACATTCTCCCCAACCCCGAAGCCAACATACAAGCCTGTGTCCAACGAAAAATATTCAAAGGCGCGTCCACCTTGTATACACTTACCTTGGCTAACGGCACGGTATTAGAGGCCATTTTCCCCAGTCATTATGACTATCCCGTGGGGTCTTATATACACATAGATATTAAAGCTAATCACGTGATTGTATTCGATACCGCGCCCGAAAACATTTGACCGCAACTGACTTGTGACAAAATGCACTTGTGGCAAGCTATGTACGTGACAAGGCATGTACGTGACAAGCCACATACGTGACAAGCTGTGTACGTGATAAGCGCGCAATTCAGATTGGCTTTACCTACCCGGTGTGCGATATTGCTAAGCCTGTAAGCATGCCGATGCGCCACTCAACATTTGCAACACCAAACATTGCAACACCCACTACCGTAACCGGTCATAAGCGAGCACATGGAGCCTTCGCGTATGAGCAACACACCTCGGGCATATGGATTTTCCCACATCGGACACCGAAGTGAAAACCAGGATCGCTTTCGTATTTTCGACTCCTGGCGCGAAGATGAATCATTGTTGATCGTAGTTGCTGACGGCATGGGCGGGCACAACGGGGGTAGTCTTGCTGCCGAAGCCGTGATTTCCGCCGCTGATGCGCATTGGGCACACCGCAATCGATACAATTCCATGCGGGATTTTCTGAACGAACTGGTCGAAGTGACGCAGGAAGCTGTCCTGCAGATCGAGGTGGGAGAACACCATGACTTAGAACCACACACCACAGTCGTCGCGCTTTATATACAAAAAGATCAGGCGTTGTCTATGCACATTGGCGACAGCCGTGTCATGCAGTACCGGAACAATACTTTTGTAAAACGAACGACTGACCATACATTGACTGAATTACTGTTTCTGCGTGGTAAAATCACAGAAGACGAGATGGCCACTCATCCCGATCAAAACAAGCTGTCCAGTTGCTTAGGCAGCAATGGTCACACCAATCCTGATTTTAACGAATGGGACATTTCAACGGCATGCTCATTCGTCATTTGTACCGATGGTTTCTGGGAACTGTGGCCAAAAGATATCATCGCTATGTTCATCGATCAACTGAACACAGCAGACGATCTTCAACAGCGCGTCATGGCTGCACTGCATGAGTACCCACGACACGACAACACCACTGCCGTTATCTTGCACGTGGACAACTCCATGACTGAAAACACCGATACCGCAGCACACCCACCACTTATCGAAAACCATAAACAAAGCTATAAACAAAGCCATAAAAAATTTTCTCGCTATCGGCCATTCATTTTCACCACATTAATATTGCTCCTCTTAGGCTTGATTGCTTTCTTATATTCTGTGCAAACTTTGCTCAAACACAGCGGTCAACTGACTTCAGTCAAGCAATCCGACAAGCCCATGTCTTCAACAGATACGTTTTTAACTGAATCAGAAACCGCAGCCTCTCCCGAAATGGCACCCACTGAAACTCAAGCAGGCCCCTCCCAACATGAACATCCAGAGCAATCCATCGTAATGAGCTCAAGCCGCCCCCCGACGGTCAAGCTCATACCCACTGCCAAGCACACCCCAGCCCCTCTTAAAGCAAACACTTCGATGAACACAACGGATGATACCATTCGAGAATTCACCAACTTGCCTTACATCAATGCGGAAAAAGCCGCCACAGTGGTCACAACGCACTTGCAAAACATAGGCATTCTCGGTCCGCAAGATCAGCTTAAAACCGAATCCGTAACGCCATTTCAGCAGACCGCTCGACGGATTGAGCTGAAGCAATGGCACAATCACATTCCCGTGCTCAGCGGCGCCGTTTGGGCGAATGTCGAAAACCACTTCATCACCAGTATCACAGGCAGACCCCTTAAAAACATTCGCGTAAATGTGGAACCCACCTTGTCTTTTCAAGCGGCCTTGGCGAAGGCCAAGCAATCCAGTTTGGACACGCTTATCAATACAAATCAGCAAATGCTAGTTGTCTTTCGACACAAACAAGTCGATCATCTCGGATGGATGATTGAAGGGCAACGTGACGGTCACGAGGAAACCATCATCATCAGTGCAAAAAATGGCGATATTTTGTTTCAGCAACCCACGGTATCAAACACATCGGCACACTTATGACCGTAACACTTATGACCGTAACACTTATGACCTTGCCACTTATGACTTTGCCGTGACGACCGCCCGCCAACACATCCCTTTATTTTTCTACTGCTATCGCATATCAGCACAACATCCTATTACTTGAGGCTTAAATCATTCTAATGAGCATACCCCATATCGTAGTTATTGGCGGCGGCGCGGGCGGTTTGGAATTGGCCACTCGCTTAGGCAATAAACTGGGCAAAAAAGCCAAAGCCCACATCCATTTAGTGGATACCAATCCCACACACCTCTGGAAACCCTTGCTACACGAGGTGGCCACGGGTTCACTGGATTCTGGTATTGATGAAGTCAGTTATCGTGCTCACGCCTACCATCATCATTTTACCTTTCATTTAGGCAGTATGTGTCAGTTGGATCGCAGGACCAAAACCATTACCTTGGCCCCAACTCTGCTGACGCCTACGATCGACGGTCTTGCCCACCAGGTACAACCTGAACGCACCTTGCAATACGACTACCTTGTACTGGCCGTAGGCAGTAAAACCAATGATTTCGGCACACCAGGCGCGGCCACGTATTGCACCTTTCTCGACAGTCGCAAACAAGCGGATCACTTTCACCATCAACTGCTGGATACCTATCTCAGGTTAAGTAACGACGCCCAAGCAGGCAAGCAGGTCGTGTTGAAAATTGGCATCGTGGGTGCCGGTGCAACCGGCGTGGAACTGGCTGCAGAACTGCACAACACAACAGCTTTATTACGAGCCTATGGCTTGAAATTGGGTTCGGATAATCTTCAGGTGAGTATTATTGAAGCAGGCCCCAAGATTTTACCCGCTTTGCCCGAGCGCATATCCACTTCCGTCGTGAAAGAACTCAGCAAATTGAAAATCACACTCCACATCAACACCACTGTATCGCGCGTCACCCCAGACGGATTTGAAACGGCGGATGGTCGGTTAATTGAAGCGGACACTAAAGTGTGGGCCGCCGGCGTTAAAGCACCTGAATTTTTGAGTAAAATAAATGGATTAACAACAACCCGCACCCATCAAGTCGAGGTGAGCCCCACCTTGCAATCCGTCGCTGACGAGCACATTTTCGCCATAGGCGATTGCGCAAGCTGCCTGCAAGCAAACGGTTCACGTGTCCCCCCTCGTGCTCAAGCTGCACATCAAATGGCCAATCACGCCTACAAAAACCTACTGAATCTGCTCAACAATCGCCCCCTAAAAGCGTATGTTTATCACGACTACGGCTCTCTCGTCTCCCTCAGTCGTTATTCGACAATTGGCAATTTGATGGGTAACCTGACGGGCAAGTCGCTGATGATCGAGGGTCGAGTGGCTCGCGTGGCCTACATCTCGCTATATCGGTTGCACCAAATCGCCCTACATGGCTATCTACGAACTTTGCTCATTATATTTTCGGCACGGATCAACCGTATTATTCGCCCTCGGCTCAAATTGCACTGAGCTCATGCTCAAACACGGTGATAATACACCGCAAAAGCATTAAAGAAATTATCACCGGTAGCCGTCATCAATGACGATGATATGGCTTCTCTCTTTGAAATATCCAGGGTTCTACGCAACCATACGTTCTGTCGACGCTCATCGTCATTTAACGTCTTACTCGCTTGCATTGTTTGAGGACCCATGTGAGTTTGAGGACCCATGTGAAATCATTTTAGTTGCCCTGGTTTTTTAAATCCTGTCATTCCATAAACTATGGCGTGCTGCTACTAACTCATTGTGGACCATCGGTACAAGGTCCCCCTGTTTTAACAGGTATAAAAAAAGCCAGCACACAAATATGCACTGGCTTTTCAGGTTTTACAACTACAGCAATTTGATTGACTACTACGCTACCAACCGGTAAGCGCTTTAAGCGCCAATCCAATTTCTGCCGGATTGCGAACGGTTTTCACGCCAGCGGCTTCCAAGGCTTCAAATTTCTCTGCTGCCGTACCCTTTCCACCAGCAATAATAGCACCGGCGTGCCCCATACGCTTACCCGAAGGCGCCGTAACACCGGCGATGTAAGACACGACAGGTTTAGTCACATTCGCTTTCACAAACGCTGCTGCCTCGTCTTCTGCTGTACCACCGATCTCACCAACCATGACAATGGCTTCTGTCTGTGGATCATCTTGAAACAAGGCCAAAGCATCAATAAAAGTCGTCCCAGGAATGGGATCACCACCAATTCCAATGCACGTAGATTGACCAAAACCCAAAGCGGTCGTTTGGTTTACGGCCTCATACGTCAAGGTGCCAGATCGAGAGACAATGCCCACTTTCCCTGGCTGATGAATATGGCCCGGCATAATACCAATCTTACATTCCCCGGGTGTAATGACGCCTGGGCAGTTGGGCCCGATTAAGCGAACGCCACCGCGCTGCACAATCGCCTCTTTCACCACCAACATATCCAATGCGGGAATGCCTTCCGTGATACACACAATCAATTCCAAACCCGCATCAACCGCTTCTAAAATAGAATCTTTGCAAAAAGCCGCTGGCACATATATCACGCTGGCATTGGCGCCCGTTTCGGCAACCGCCTGCGCCACCGTGTTAAACACAGGCAAATTTAGGTGCGTTTGTCCTCCTTTGCCCGGCGTAACTCCGCCAACCATCTTTGTACCATAAGCAATGGCTTGTTCAGAATGGAAAGTACCCTGTGAACCGGTAAAACCTTGGCAAATTACTCTGGTCTCTTTATTGACAAGTACGCTCACTCTGCACCTCCCGCCGCCGCTACTGCCATGACTGCTGCTTCGTCAAAGCTGTTAGCAGCCTGTATGTTTAGCCCACTGCTGGCGAGTTTTTCCGCCCCCAATTTGGCGTTATTACCTTCTAAGCGGACCACCACAGGCACTTGTACACCCACTTCCGCCACAGCACCAATGATGCCATCCGCAATCAAATCGCAGCGGACAATACCACCAAAAATATTCACCAAAATCGCTTTGACCTTCTGATCAGACAAGATGATTTTAAACGCTTCGGTCACACGCTCTTTGGTTGCGCCACCACCGACATCCAGAAAATTTGCCGGAGCGCCGCCTTTCAATTTCACCAAGTCCATGGTGCCCATAGCTAATCCAGCACCATTGACCATGCACCCTATGCTGCCATCCAGCGATACGTAATTCAATTCCCACTCAGCCGCGCGACGCTCACGCTCGTCTTCCTGCGTTGGATCTTCCAGTTTTTTAAGCTCAGGGTGACGAAACAAGGCCGATGAATCCAACACCACTTTCGCATCCAAACAACGCAAATTGCCCTCATCCGTAATGATAAGGGGATTCACCTCAATGATTGACGCATCGTGATCCAAAAAAATCTGCACCAAGCCCATGAAAATTTGGCTAAATTGTTTAACTTGAGTCGCGTTCAAACCCATTTTAAACGCCATCTCGCGCGCCTGATACGGCTGCGGCCCCACCAGTGGATCGATCAACGCTTTGTGGATTTTTTCCGGCGTTTCCTCCGCTACTTTTTCTATTTCCACACCGCCTTCCGTGGACGCCATCACGACCACACGACGTGTGCCTCGATCCAGCACAACCCCCAAATAAAGCTCTTTACTGATGTCACTGCACCGTTCAACCAAAATTTGATTCACCGGCTGGCCCGCTTCATCCGTTTGGTACGTGACCAAACGCTTTCCCAGCATATCCGCTGCGAAGGCTTCCACTTCTGCCGTGGAATCCACCAATTTGACACCACCGGCCTTACCACGCCCGCCCGCGTGAACCTGGGCTTTCACCACCCATCGTTCACCACCCAGCTTTTTTGCCGCCGCAACGGCGGCCTCGGGCGAATTCGCCGCAATGCCTTCAGGCACAGGCAAGCCGTATTTGGCAAACAGTTCTTTGCCCTGGTACTCATGTAAATTCATAAATCTGCCTCGCACGCTTTGCTTGTAAACGGTTTACCCAATTCACAGTGTATTTGATTTCAGACATTCAGCACCTTAACGACACGGATTACGCTTGCTTGCGTGATCCAGTTACCGATTTCGTGCGTTTTGGCGCAATATGAATGGCTTTATTATCTACCGCTAAGGCAGCTTCGTGTAAGGCTTCAGAGACCGACGGATGCGCAAAGACCATGAGTTGTAGATCTTCAGCTGTGCCACCAAATTCCATGGCCACAACCGCCTGCATCACAATTTCAGTCGCTTGTGGTCCAATCACATGAACCCCTAATAAACGATCCGTCTCCGCATGCGCAATAACCTTCACCAGTCCATGCGCATCGTGTGACGCCACTGCGCGACCATTAGCCGCAAAAGGAAAAACGCCTATTTTATAGGGCTCACCAGTGGCTTTTGCCTGTTCTTCACTCTGACCAACCCACGCCACCTCCGGATGGGTATAAATCACAGATGGAATCAAATCATAATTCACATCAATGTGATGGCCAGCAATGCGCTCAGCAACCATCACCCCTTCTTCAGTTGCTTTATGCGCTAACATCGGACCTCGCACAATATCACCAACGGCATACACCTTTGGTACTGCTGTCTCACAATGCGCGTTTACATGGATAAACCCGCGTTCATCCAAGCTAACCCCTGAAGCCGGACCCAGCAATTTCTGAGTAAACGGGCGTCGACCTACCGCGACAATTAACTTATCGAACTCAATTTGCTGCTCACCTTCAGCATCCGTATATTGCACCACCACCGTGTCGTTCTCAATCTGAGACCCCACAACACGAGCTCCCAAGCGAATATCAAGACCTTGACGCTTGAAAATTTTTGCCGCCTCTTTGCTGACTTGCTCATCCACCATAGGCAAAAACGCATTCATTGCCTCCAAAACCGTGACCTGAGAACCCAGCCGAGCCCAGACACTGCCCAACTCCAAACCAATGACACCCGCACCGATGACCCCCAAGCGTTTCGGTACATCGGAAAACGATAAAGCACCTGTCGAATCAACAATATGACCACCCAAAGGCGCCACAGGAATGGAAACCGGTTCAGAACCACTGGCTAAAATCACATATTCTGCCGTGATGGTTTCCGTTTGCCCTTGGTGTGGGGTAAATTCCACATTATTTTGGCCCACATACGAACCCCACCCTTGCAACCACGTCACGTTATTGGACTTAAACAACGCGGCGACCCCTCCAGCCATTTGGGCAACGACCTTGTCTTTACGCGCCAGCATCGTCTCAACGTCAATACCCAGTGCTTTGACTTCAATCCCATGACTTGAAAACGATTCACGCGCTTCGGCGTATTTGTGCGACGTATCCAAGAGCGCTTTTGACGGGATACACCCTACGTTTAGGCACGTTCCGCCCAAAGCAGGTTTACCCGCTTCGTTTATACGCATTTCAATGCAAGCGGTATTCAAGCCCAACTGCGCTGCTTTAATGGCCGCAGCGTATCCACCCGGTCCCCCTCCAATGACGACAACGTCAAATGATTTACTCATAGAAAATGCCCTTTATTATCTGTTATTACGCCTTGATCCTCAGCACAGTTCGTCTTGATTGTTCAAAAGCGTAAAAAATATGGTCTGTTCAAGCCGCTATCGATCATACGCCCATCAGCGCCATCAAGACCCGTTTCGGTCTCTTATAAATCCAACAACAGACGAGTGGGATCTTCGATAAATTCTTTAATGGTTACCAAAAATTGAACCGCTTCTTTACCATCAATCAATCGATGATCATACGACATAGCCAAATACATCATCGGTCGTATGACAACCTGACCGTTTTCAGCCACTGGCCTTTCCTGGATCGAGTGCATACCCAAAATAGCCGTTTGTGGTGGATTCAAAATTGGCGTAGAAAGCAAAGATCCGAACACGCCACCATTTGAAATGGTAAACGTACCACCGGTCATGTCTTCAATAGCCAGCTTACCATCCCGCGCCTTCTTTCCATAATCAACTATTTTTTGCTCAATTTCAGCAAAGCTCTTCATGTCAGCATCGCGCAAAATCGGTACCACTAATCCTCGATCTGTCGAAACAGCCACACCCACATCGTAAAAACCATGATACACAATATCGCTATCATCGATGGAGGCATTCACAGCCGGGAAGCGTTTCAATGCCTCAACACCCGCACGAACGAAAAACGACATAAAACCCAGTTTGACACCATGGCGATCCAAAAATCGGTCTTTATATTGCTTTCGTGTCGCCATAAGCGGCGCCATATTCACTTCATTAAACGTCGTGAGCATCGCCGTCTGATTTTTCGCCTGCATTAAACGCTCTGCCACCCGCGCCCGCAAGCGCGTCATAGGCACGCGTCGCTCTTCACGCGCACCCACATTTTGGGTCAACGCATCGGTCAGCTCAAATTCAGGAACCACCTTCAGATCTGGACGACTCGCCCCGTCCTTACGCTCTCCACCACTGAGATAACGCACCACATCATCCTTGGTGACTCGCCCATCTTTTCCGCTGCTTGGAATCTGGTCAATAGTCAAGTTATTTTCTTTCAATAACTTACGCACTGCGGGTCCCGCCACAGCGCCAGCACTCATGACCGCGTCATGACCAGCGACAGCTACTGAGTCACCCACCGCACCTTGACCTTGAGCGGCCACACTTTTAGCGACGGCGCCTTCCTCAAACGTGGCCAAAACTTCAAGACTCTCCACCGTCTCACCCTCTGCCTTCAGGATGCTCTGCAAGGTGCCGTTACTCGGAGCCACCACTTCTAGCACCACTTTGTCCGTCTCAATATCCACCAATAGTTCATCCCGAGACACAGCATCTCCGGGTTGTTTGTGCCACGTGGCCACAGTGCCTTCCGCAACAGACTCTGGAAACTGTGGTGCTTTTATATCGCTGGCCATAGGAAAATCCCCACACCTTTTCTTTCAAGTAAAAACGGTCATTCAAATTTAGTTACTGAGAAACATTAACTTAACAGCTAGGCCTCCGTAACCCGAAACGCATCAAGAATCAATTTTTGCTGTTCTTCAACGTGTACTGACATATAGCCACTGGCCGCGGCAGCAGAAGCCACTCGACCGGCATAAAGCAGTACCGGTTGATGAATCAATCGGGCGATGACTCGACTCATGCGATGCTGACTGCAGAACCAAGCACCCTGATTCTTTGGTTCTTCTTGGCACCACACAACCCATTTCAAATTTGGATAGAGACTCAAAGCCGAATACAACTCATCATCCGGAAAAGGATACAATTGCTCAATGCGTATAATAGCCGTATCAGACCACGACTCCGCTTGACGGCGCTCAACCAAATCATAATACACACGCCCACTACACATAATCACACGTTCAACTTGCTGTGGGTCGATATCTTCTATTTCCGGCAAAACCATCTGAAACGACCCTTCCGCCAGATCTTCGAGCGTGGAGACGCAGGCTTTATGCCTCAAGAGACTCTTCGGCGACATCACGATTAAGGGCTTGCGCAAGGGACGAATCGCTTGTCGACGCAACATGTGATAGATCTGCGCCGGCGTCGACGGGACACAGATTTGCATGTTGTTTTCAGCACACAGCTGCAAAAACCGCTCCAACCGCGCGGAAGAGTGCTCGGGCCCTTGGCCTTCATAACCGTGGGGCAACAACATCACTAAACCACACAAACGTGACCACTTATGCTCCCCAGATGAAATGAATTGATCGATCACAACTTGAGCGCCATTAGCAAAATCGCCGAATTGCGCTTCCCAAATCACGAGGCTTGCGGGTGACGTTGTGGCATAACCGTACTCAAACGCCAACACAGCCTCTTCTGACAGCAGCGAATCGTAAATATCAAAGCGCACACCCGCTTCACGGGCAATGTTCAATAAGGGAATGTGTACCTTGCCGTCTTTTTGACTGTGCAACACCACATGACGGTGGGAAAAAGTGCCTCGACCCGAATCTTGCCCCGAAATACGGATGGGATAACCCTCATGCAGAAGCGTCGCGTACGCCATCATTTCCGCGTAACCCCAATTAATGGACAAAGCGCCTGCCGTCATCCGCTTACGATCTTCGATGATTTTCTGTACTTGCCGCTGTAACACAAAGCCTTCGGGCATGAGTTCTAAGCCCTGCGCCACCGCTTGCAGCTGCTTGACCTCCATGGTGGTATCAGCATAAGGGATCCAATCATGCCCCACGTAAGAAGACCAATCCACAAACAGCTTTTTATTGGGTTGCGTCACGAGTGATTTCACAACGTGTGCGCCCTGCTCCAGCAAGTTGCGATACACTTCCGCCATGTCATCCGCTTCGGAAGCCGTAATCACGCCTTCTTGCTCCAACAGGCCAGCGTACCGATCTCGCACCGGTTTCAAGGTGCGAATCACTTTGTACATAAGCGGTTGCGTACCCGAGGGTTCATCGGTCTCATTGTGACCATGACGACGGTAGCACACCAGATCAATAACAACGTCTTTCTTGAATTCATGCCGAAAATCCACAGCCATCTGCGTCACAAACAAGACGGCTTCCGGATCATCCCCATTCACGTGAAAAATCGGCGCCTGGACTATTTTGGCCACGTTGGTGCAATATTCAGTGGATCGCGAGTCTTCTCGTTTGCTTGTGGTAAATCCCACTTGGTTGTTCACAATAATGTGCAAGGTCCCGCCCGTGCGATACGCCCGCGTTTGCGACATCTGCAGGATTTCCATCACAACGCCTTGTCCAGCAAAAGCCGCATCACCATGAATCAGTATCGGTGTGACTTGCTCTCCCGTTTTATCGAGACGGCGATCTTGTCGAGCACGCACTGAACCAGCTACAACCGGGGATACAATTTCCAAGTGAGAGGGGTTAAACGCCAGCGCCAGATGCACTTCACCGCCCGGAGTCAGCACATTAGATGAAAAGCCCTGATGATACTTCACGTCACCTGAGCCGCGCGTCACCAAACGCTTTCCTTCGAATTCCCCGAATAACTCAGTGGGGTTTTTCCCCAAAATATTAACCAACACATTCAATCGACCACGGTGCGCCATACCCAGCACGATTTCCTTCAGGCCATAAGCACCCCCCCGCTGAATGGCTTCGTCTAAAAGGGGAATCAACGATTCGCCCCCTTCCAATCCGAAACGTTTGTAGCCAGGAAACTTCGACGCCAACGATTTTTCCAATCCTTCCGCTGCGATCAAGCGTTCCAATAAATGTCGTTTAATTTCTGCGTTGTAAACGGGGTGGGAGCGAACGCCTTCCATGCGCTGTTGAATCCAACGCTTTTCAGTCGTACCGACAATGTGCATGTATTCCGCACCCACACTGCTACAATAGGTCTGATGTAAAGCCGCGTAAATCTCACGAAGTGTGGCTTCTTCCTTGCCGATGCACAAATTGCCAGTATTGAAAACCGTATCGAGATCCGCGTCCGTGAGTCCATGGTGCGTCAGCGTCAGATCCGCCACATCACGACGCTTCATTAATCCCAAAGGATCCAACGTAGCGCACTGATGACCACGCGTGCGAAACGCCGCCACCATTTGAGTCACAGCCACTTGTTTCTTATCATGCTCAGAAGTGACTGCACCGACTTCGAGTGGGTGTCGCCGAGTGCGGTTACGCGCCAACATCTCAAAATGTTGCTTTATCGTACCATGCGGCACATCCGGTTCAGTGTGTCCGTTGACTCGGGGTAATGTCTCAAACTGCGAACGCCAGTGCTCAGAAATACTATTTGGATCACGCAGATACGCTTCATAAAGCGCTTCAATATACATCGCATTGCCACCGTAAAACGGCGACGAGGACCAATTTTGCTCCATTTGGCTGCCAGGCATGTCGCTTCCTTATAGAGAAAAGTAAGCCGCTGTGTGTGTAAAGTGATGCGAGTGTTATCAGACCGTATCCAAGGAGACAGCCTCGTGGACCACTCTCATCAACCGATTCGTATCAACCAATTTGCTTCAACCAAAAAGAACCAACCACTGCACTAATCATAGACAGCAGCTAAGGGACGCAAATGTACACCTTTACGCACCCCTTATTCAACCATTGTCACGCCATGAGTGAAGAACAAATTCACGAATCCGACCAACACCTGACTCTAGCCATTCCTCAGACCAATGCGGCCTAGGTTCCATCCATCCTTCAAAGCATTCATCAAAATTATAGGCTATAACCCAGGGTGTCCACTTACCAATTATTCCACTCTCCTAAACGCGATTTTATTCACAAAGTTGGAAAGGCAAGACGGGAAAGGCAAGATGGAAAAAACAAGATGGGAAAAAAAGATGGCAAAAAAAGAGCGCGCACCCATTCTATGAACCCAGGCGCAGTCAATGACTCGTTGCGGTCAGTGACCCGTAAAATAGCTTTATATCGGTTATCGGTTTCAGCTATCAGTTTCAGCTATTGGTTTCAGCTATCGGTAGTAGCAGCAAACCATACTACATACTATCTATGAGCCACGGGACAATAACATTCCGCGAATGTGGCCAATAGCGCGAGTTGGATTGAGGCCTTTTGGGCAGACATTCACGCAGTTCATAATACCTCGGCAACGAAAAACACTGAAAGGATCTTCCAAGCCAGACAGGCGCTCTGCCGTTGCCGTATCTCGGGAGTCAACCAGAAAACGATATGCTTGCAACAGACCCGCCGGCCCCACAAACTTATCCGGGTTCCACCAAAAAGAAGGGCAAGACGTCGTACAACATGCACACAAAATACACTCGTAAAGGCCATCGAGCTTGTCACGCTCTTCCGGGCTTTGCAAACGCTCACGCGCAGGAGGAGGCGTATCATTAAGCAAGTATGGCTTTACTTTTTCATACTGACGATAGAACGGCGCCATATCCACCACGAGGTCTTTCATCACAGGCAATCCTGGTAAAGGCCGAATCGTAAGCGGCTGGCCAGGTTTCATCACGTCCGACAGCGCTGTAATACAAGCCAAACCGTTCTTGCCATTCATATTCATGCCATCCGAACCACACACCCCTTCACGACACGAGCGCCGAAAAGCCAATGTGGAGTCTTTTTCTTTGGCTAACATGAGCACATCCAACACCATGAGATCTTTACCTTCTGTATCAATCTCGTAATCTTGAAAGTGCGGTTTTGCTTCGCATTCTGAGTCGTAACGATAAATTTTGACCTTAAGCATATGGACCTCTACACCTGTTTTACTGCACCTCAAGCCGAACTCAGCGGAACGCCATCAACGCATTCTTAATACGTACGCGCCTTGGGCTGAAATGGCTCCACTTGTTTCGGTGAAAAATTAACCTTTCTTTTCTGCAATACGCGATTCCCCGGAACCACGATAGAGTGAACCAACCAGTTCTGGTCATCACGATCTGGGAAATCGTATCGGCTGTGCGCACCTCGACTTTCCGTGCGCTGATCAGCCGCTAACGCCGTCGCTTCTGCCACTTCCAACAAGTTCATGAGTTCCAATGCTTCCACTCGCGCCGTATTGAATACGCGACTTTTATCTTTGAGATGCAGGTGTGCGACGCGTTCACGCAACTCGGCTAGCTGTGCAACGCCCGCTTTCATCAGGTCTCCCTTACGGAAAACACCAAAATGATTTTGCATAATCTGCTGGAGATCACGTCTCACGATTGACGTCTCTTCACCAGAAGTACTGCTTTCCAAACGACTATAATTGGCCAGCGCTGCCTCCACATCTGAATCCGTTGCCAAACGATCAGATCGAACGTTATGCAATTCTTTTTCAAGAAACAGACCGGCTGCTCGCCCAAATACCACCAAATCCAGCAAACTATTGCCACCAAGACGGTTTGATCCGTGCACAGACACACACGCTGCTTCACCCACAGCAAACAATCCAGGAATAACGCGGTCATTGCCTTCTGCATCCACCGACACAGCCTGACCATTCACCGTAGTGGGAATCCCCCCCATCATATAATGACAGGTCGGCACCACCGGTATGGGCGCCTTCACCGGATCAACGGACGCAAAAGTCTGCGACAGCTCACAGATACCCGGTAACCGCTTATGTAGAATATCCGCCCCCAAGTGATCCAATTTTAGGTAAACAAAATCACCTTTTGGACCACAACCACGACCGGCCAAAATCTCCATCATAATTGATCGAGCTACCACATCACGCCCCGCTAAATCTTTCGCGTTCGGCGCATAGCGCTCCATGAATCGTTCACCATCTTTATTGATGAGGTAACCACCCTCGCCGCGGCAGCCTTCCGTAACCAGTGTACCCGCACCCGCGATCCCAGTCGGATGAAATTGCCACATTTCCATATCTTGAACGGGAAATCCAGCACGCATGGCCATTCCCACGCCATCTCCCGTATTGATGTGCGCGTTGGTTGTGGACGCATAAATCCCACCCGCGCCCCCCGTCGCCAACACCACTGCGCCGCAGTGAATCGCTGCCAATTCCCCCGTCTCGATGCACAGCACCAACACACCAACAACCGCATTGTCCTGATTTTTAATCAGATCAATAGCATACCACTCATTGAAAAAGACCGTATTGTGCTTAACGTTTTGCTGATACAGCGTGTGCAACAACGCATGCCCAGTACGATCAGCAGCAGCACAAGTACGCGCAGCCTGCCCACCTTCACCAAAATTCTTAGATTGACCACCAAACGGACGCTGGTAAATACGTCCCGACTCCGTACGTGAAAAAGGTAAGCCCATGTGCTCCAGCTCAAACACCGCCTGCGGACCTTCAGAGCACATATACTCAATGGCGTCTTGATCGCCGATGTAATCAGAACCTTTTACGGTGTCATACATGTGCCAACGCCAGTCATCATTAGGATCCGCACTGGCAATGGCGCAGGTAATACCGCCTTGCGCCGATACCGTATGAGAACGCGTGGGAAACACTTTCGAAATTAACGCCGTTTTTTGCCCCGACTGCGCTAACTGAAGCGACGCCCGCATACCGGCTCCGCCCCCTCCCACAATGACCGCATCGAAAGTCAGAGACCTAATATTGGTCATAAAGCCATTACTCCCCGTGAAACGGCGCTCGGGACTGCACATCACCGTGGCATTAGCCCCAATTGTATAAACGGCAACTGCATGGACTGCAATCGCATCAACTGCCCCAAAAACACCGATCCAATATCAACTGGACCAAAAAATACGCCATGCCCACAGCACGTAGGTCACGTTCGCTGCGATGCACACCCACTGGAAAACAAATCGAATGCATGCTGGTTTGATGTAATCTGTAGCAATGGTCCACAGACCAATCCACGCGTGCGCCGCAATCGCCAACGTAGCCAATACACCGAAAATCCGCATAGGACCAGACATCATAAACTGATGCCAAGCCACATACGTACCCTCAGAACAAAAAACTAAAAATCCAACAATAATAATCACATATGCTGTAATTACAAGCGCACTGATGCGCTGTATCATCCAATCTGAAAGGCCATTCCTTGACAAGCTTGTAACGTTTGTCACCATAACCACACCCCCAGGACCAATGCTGCAAAGCCCGACAAGCCCAAAATGATCCACGAACCTAAGCGAGCACCTGCTAACGTTTCACCGATGCCGATATCCATCAGTAGGTGTTTCACACCCGCGAACACATGGTAAAAGAGGCCACAAAGCGCTAGCCACAAGAAAAACTTCACCACACCGACATCGAGGAACGCCACCACTTCCTTGAAGTTCACTTCCGATTGCAAAGAAGCATCCAGCAACCAGAGCAAGAATGGAATTGCCAAGAAGAGCGCAAAACCCGAAATACGATGCAAAATGGACGTCACCGCAGGCAACGGAAACGCATAAGCCCTCAAACTGTTCAGATCGATGTTAGTGGGACGACGATCTTTCACCGGTAGACCTCCGAAAACGCCACATCAAAATGTATTGACTCACGGCAATTATAATTTTACACAAAGTTGTTTATACACAACGGTGTTTACATGCAACGGTTCGTACTGTGAAAATTCTCACAGTGCCCTGCTGCCACCATCGCACCAATCAAATTCACCAAAAAAGCGATGCTCGCGCATTATAGTCATTCATCTGCATGAAAACAAAAAAACATCGTCAATCCGTACAGCACGCGGAAGCACAGCGCGCTCAACGCTCAACAAATAAGCTCTGTTAAAGGGTAATCCGTGATGAGAAAGCGCGACGGAGCGAGTTCTATTATACTGTTCGAATGAACCGACGGACGAAGAGGGGATGAATGGGAAATCTATCGATATCAGCCGATCCAGTATGCAACGCATGAATGCCTTTTAATCCATTGACAGCAATATTAATTTGACATACGCCCGCCAGTACGAGTAGCTTCAGCGCCTTCTGATTTTTCTGTTGTACACGATAAAAATTGGCGCAAGTTAGGCATGCGTACAGGCAAAAACGCTCGGGCACTGCAGTCTGTCGTTACACGCTGTCATGTGCCGTATATTTGTTTTGTTTGTTGAAGTCGTTTGATCAAAGCAGCAAATGGGTCAAAACATCAAAGTCAAAGATCACGCGCCAAAGAAAATGATCGTTTATTATACAAAATAAGATTACTCTGATCCGCATCAGGTCAGGACCTTGCCAGGAGACCGCTCACCATGCCCAATCACACCACACCCAATCAGCAGGTTGCTACACTCAAACTTCCGAACGGAGAATCCATTGATCTCCCCATTTATCAAGGCACACTCGGTCAAGATGTCATTGACGTGCGTCCTTTGGCAAGTAAAGGCGCTTTCACTTTTGATCCTGGGTTTGTATCCACAGCGTCCTGCGAATCCGCCATTACGTTTATTGATGGCAGCAAAGGCATACTATTGCATCGCGGCTATTCCATTGAAGAACTGGCCAAGCATTCGGACTACCTGGAAACGTGCTACTTGATCTACCACGGCGAATTGCCAACTTCAAAACAAAAAGCCGAATTTGATCAAACGATCAATCATCACACCATGGTACATGAACAGATTCACGTCTTCTATAATGGTTTTCGACGCGATGCACATCCCATGGCCATCATGTGTGGCGTCGTCGGCGCGCTCTCCGCTTTTTATCACGATTCACTCGATATTAAAGATGAAGAACACCGTGAACTTGCAGCCTATCGATTAATCGCTAAGATGCCCACTATAGCCGCTATGTGCTACAAGTACTCAGTTGGTCAACCATTCATGTACCCACGAAACGATTTGGACTACGCGTCCAACTTTCTGCACATGATGTTTGGCGTACCCACAGAAACGACACAGATAAACCCCGTATTAGCCCGCGCCATGGACAGATTGTTCATTTTGCACTCAGATCATGAGCAAAACGCATCGACTTCCACGGTTCGTTTGGCTGGCTCAAGCGGTGCCAATCCCTTCGCCTGCATTGCTTCCGGAATTGCCGCACTCTGGGGCCCCGCTCACGGTGGTGCCAACGAAGCGGTGTTAGACATGCTAACCGACATCGGGGACATCTCACAGGTGGGGAAATTCATTGCCCGCGCCAAAGACAAAGATGATCCTTTCCGTCTAATGGGTTTCGGACATCGCGTATACAAAAATTACGATCCTCGCGCAACCGTTATGAGGGAAAGCTGCCACGAGGTACTTCAAGAATTAGGCTTACAAGATGATCCGCTCTTTAAATTGGCGCTGAAACTGGAACAAATCGCTCGAGAAGATGAATACTTCATTGAGAAAAAATTGTACCCAAACGTCGACTTCTATTCCGGCATCATTCTAAACGCATTGGATGTACCCACAAGTATGTTTACGGTCATCTTTGCGTTAGCGCGTACAGTAGGCTGGATCACACATTGGCACGAAATGATCAGTGGTAACTACCGTATCGGTCGACCACGTCAGCTGTACATGGGACCAACACAACGCCCTTACACGCCCATTGAACAGCGCCACACGTCATAAGTAAGAGCGAAGAGAGCGAAGAAAGTGAGCGAAAAAATGAGCTGAGGGGCTGTCCCGGTATCAACTCCCCTCAGTTCATCTCTCTTTTTAATCGCTACAGATCGCATTATTTCAGATGGTATGATTTCAGATAATAAAATCCAACGATGATCCACGCTTGTTCGCAGAGGAGGATGGTTCCGAATACGAAGCATACTCCTGCGCCAAAGCTTGCGATGGAGACGCATTCGCCGTCTCATCATCCTGACGCAGTGCCTCAGTTCGAGTCGTTTTATTAACGTGAGTGGCAGCTTGAGTGGCATTATCCGACGCGACAAGCGCTTCACCAGCCTCCGTCCGATTAACGCGACCCTGTGCTGCCGCTGCGGCATTTGCACTGCTTAAAGAAACCGCAACTCCCTCTTCGCTATTGCCCACCTGAAGCGCCTTAGCTTGCCCCTCCGAGGTTTCCGTCTTAGCTCCCTCACGATCGATGGAAGGGCTGCCGGTTTCCACCGAGCGCAAAGAAGCGGCGGGAGATGACACCACCCCCGAAGCACGATTGCTCAACGTCGTTGATACCGTTGAAGAAAAAGCTTGAATCATGTGTCATTGCCCCGTTTCTCTGTTCATCAATTTTTCACAAAGTGTGTAGCGCGCGCACGCTAATGCGCCTATCATTTCTTCCTGCTCCTTATACCTCTTATGATAGTAGCAAGGCATGCCGAAACACTTCAGACTGATTACGCATGAAAACGATCGTAAACAAACACAAAATGACATGACACGCCCCTTAAACCACAGAAACGAGCCGCACGACAGAACATCATGAAAGCACAGCAACGCACTATCGTGACGTCTATTAAAACAATATTAATATGACATCAATCGGGAAAACCAGCCATGTTTGAAACCGTCATTACACCTGGATTTTACGAAACTGACGCACTGGGCCACATTAATAATACCGTGCTACCCATGTGGTTTGAAAAAGCGCGTTTACCACTTTTCAAGCTCTTTACTCCCGATTTGGATCCAAAAAAATGGGCCATCATTGTGGTAAAGATGGAAGTGGAATTCACCGCTCAAATGAATTACATTGATGCCGTAACCATAAAAACAGGTGTGAAACACGTTGGAAATAGTTCCTTTGTCGTCGGCCAAAGCTGCTGGCAAAACGATCGAGAAACCGCGCGCGGTAGTACAACCCTTGTGCATTTCAACTACAACACACAGCGCTCGATGCCCTTAGATCCCACCACTCGAACAGCCTTGGAGCAACATCCATTCCACTAGTTTAAGCGCAGCGCTCACGTTTGAAGCCCATCATACAGTGCTACCACAGTGCTATAACTGTCACACACACGCTTGATATTGCTACGCCTTTGCCTGTGCACAGTTAACGGTTCACCACGCGACCTTATTTCAGAAAATAAAATTATTCTACCTTGAAAACATCACCGCTCACCCCACATTTTATCTTAGGTGGCATGTAGTCGATCAAGGCGCGGCAATACAAACGCCGCGCCCAGATGCCGATCTACTCAAACCCTACATAAGCAAAGCGATAAGGAGACAAACATGACGTTGACCAAACAATCATCACCCGTACATCGCCAAGCACTTCGTTCAAACGAACCATTTGGTGCTTTTTCCGGGTTGTTCGATGAATTATTGAATTCGCATTTGTGGCCCACACCCAACAATAATGGCGCATCCGTTCCGCGCGTTGATATTATTGACCGCCAAGACAGCTACGTGATTAAAGCGGAATTACCCGGCGTTAAAAAAGAAGACATTGATATTACCGTACACGAAGATGTGCTCACCCTAAAAGCCACTTCGCGATCGGAACACGAAGAGACAAACAGCGAAAACAATATTGTGCGTCAAGAGCGTCGTTATGGCGAATTTCTGCGCCGTTTTGCTCTGCGAGACAACATCACACAATCGGATATACGAGCGGATTATACCGATGGCATCTTGACCTTAACACTGCCCAAAGCAAGCCCTCAAACGCCACAAGCCACCAAAGTGGAAATTGCCTAATTCTTATTACGAGGCAAGGAAATTACGAGGCAAGTGCGAAGCAAGGGCCACACACCGTGTGTGGCCCTATATAAACGCCATACTCGGGAGCCCATACAATGGATAGGTGTCCCATCACAGCACAGCTTTGATCTTCTCGCTCAAGACATGCACTCTGTTGTTATTCGTCGTATTTGACTTCGCAAAAACAAAACCATCGCAACTAGGCCTAGACAAGCCGTGACCGTGGCGTGTATAACAATCATCGATCCTTCATCCCTTTTATTTCATCAGCAAAACTTAAGGCGAATCATTCCATGAGCGAGTTACAATCAATTTCACTGTTCTCCGGATTGGCGAACGATACCCTCTCAGCCATCGACCGCCTCACCACCACGCGACAGTACCCCAAGAACAGCATCATCATTAACGAAGGGGACGTATCAAACTCCATGTATTTACTGATGGAAGGTCGCGTCAAAGTCTACTTAAGCGAGCAGGATGGTCGTGAGTTCATTCTCAACAATTTGCAACCGGGCGACCATTTTGGTGAGTTTGCACTCCTGGACGATGAGAAGCGCACGGCTTCAATCATGACAGTAGAACCTTCTATTTTTAAGATCCTTTTGAAAGCTGATTTTGATCGATTGCGACACGAATACGCTGAAATAAACGATGTACTTATTGGCAACTTGGTGGGCACCATCCGACACTTGACGGAAAATGTAAAATCTCTTGCGCTAAAAGATGTGTACGGACGTATCCGACAACTGTTGCACCAACTGCCAAAAAACGCAGACGGCAGAATTGAAGAAAAATTGACGCAACAGGAAATCGCCAATCGTGTGGGTTCATCCCGCGAGATGGTGGCGCGCATCTTGAAGAATCTAATTACAGGCGGTTATATCCATATAGAGAAAAAACAAATCACCTTACTAAAACCCCTACCTGAACACTATTAATTTCACTGTTAATTTGAAACGTAAAAAATAATTTTAAAAATAAAAAAGCCACGTTTGGGGATATACCCCCGCCCGTGGCTTTTTTGCTTCTTTTATCTCAGTGATCATCAAGAGCCCAACATTGTCACGCGTTTTGTCACGCGTTTAAGCCTTGAAACACCGCGTGCGCATTCGTCATCGCGGCACCACTGATGGCGCTGCCCGAGAACATTTGGTTGAAGCTACTCAAACCCGCCTCCCCAGCATTCATGGACATGTAGTTCATCACAGCCGCCTCCGCCAAGGTCGCCGGGTTTCCCGCTACAGGCGAACCATCCGCTGAGACACTTGCACCGGAGTTCACAAAGCCAACCTGTCGGCTATTGGCCGCACGCATCGCTGGCGCAGCTACCGGGTTATAAACAAGGAAAAAGCCTGCTCCTTTACTGCCGTCATCACCATTCCAGGTACCTTTACCACGACCACCACCGGAATCATCGGTATTACCATTACTGAACACCGAACCATCGCTGATCACGAAGACCATGATGGGCGTTTGCTTCAAGGCAGCCAATTCCATAATACCACCAATCGCCTGACCAATTTCCTCATCTTTTGCTTCACCACGCGCTCGCGAACCATTATGGTAATCAGCACCACCAATTTCGACCGTACCCGCTCCTGCAAAGCCATCAATAACCAGCTTCGCAATGCCTGCCGCACGATCTAAGGTTTGATTACCCAAATCAGGAAATGCGGCATTGACCATCTGATCTTGAGCCGGATCAAGCAAAGCCGGATTAGCGAAATCTTCCGTCGCTTTCGCACTGAGCAACGACGCACAATGAATGATGTCTTCCATGGCCTTTTCTTCTTGAATACGATTGAGCTTCATAGCACTGATTTGCTGAATCGCATCCGCCACAAAGTTCGCGCCACCCAAGCCGCCGGTATCCACCAAACCCGTCGCATCCGAAGAACGTGAAATGACCGAAGGACGCAACGAGGCATCCACCTTAATTGCTTGCGATTTCCCACCTGAATCGGAATTTCGCGTACCCACCAAGGCCGTTAACTGTCCCTTAGCGCCCGCTTGCGCTATCGCATACGCTGGATTCAGTTGGTTATTACCCGAATCATCGTTCGAAGCACAGGGAAACACCGCGCCGTCCATGTTCGCGCGTGTCGTATCGGAGGTGCTCCCCGTAATTCCACGCAAAATAGCACTGTCTGCTTGGAACATAAGACCATCAGCACCATTGATAGAAACCACATCTTCCGCCATATTACCGGGTAATCCCAGAGCTGAATAATCAATGCCAGCTTGATCCATTTGGCCACCGGGACCACCGACCATAATATTACTACCAATAAAATTGCTACCACCAGCACAATCAATGCAAATAAAGCCCATCGGACGAGCAATACCCGCCGCTGCACCGGTATCGCCACAGTCAGCTAAGGTCGCAGCTAAAACGGTACGCCAAGGAAGCAATACACCGCCAGCCGTTGGCATTAACACGCTACCAACACCTGCTGCTAAACCACAAGATAGAAAATCCCGACGTGTCCGGGGGCGATGACCATACTCAGGAAGCGTGGGAGGCACATAGCTTTCAGGCTTCACCGGTCGATTCATGGGACGCTTTCTTCTGCCAAACATGTGATCCACTCCGTTATGTTTTTCTCTGTAAAACCATTTTTATATAATTCACAATATTTTTTCTTTTATTCTCTATTGGGCTGGCGGGCTGCGTGCATACCATGACGCTTTTGTAACACCACTTTTGACACACACAGCCCGCCTTCCTCTATCCTTCTATTCTTTGTTCCCTAACAATCTTTCTTTCCTAACCCAACAAAACTTGCCTACAGAACTGTTTTTCTCAGTCTCTGAGAAAAACCCCAGAACTCGCAGCCACCGCCGTACAAACACTGGCGCGTTGTCCATTTGCATTCACGTTGGCACCATCCAGGTTCACCACCAAGGTATCCAATATCGATTGAAGCTCAGCCACCGTCGGTTGTTTCGATCCGCCTTGGAAAAACAACTTATGCAGATTCTCATAGTACGTCGCATCAACTGCCGGCTGATTATTTCCAAAATGAGTTGTCGCTAAGTTCTGATCACCCAATATCTCCTGGCAAAATGCCGAACCCAACTTCGTGATCGCTGTTTGGATACCCGCGTTTAAAGTCATGGCATCCGATGAGGTCGGTAATGAACTGCGCAACGATTGATACACATCCCGTGTTGCTTGATTCTGCGGATCCACACCCGTGAGGGCCGCAAAGTTGGCGTATATCTCGTCGAACGTAGAGATACCCACTTCGGTGCTAGGTTGCGGTTTCATCGCTCGAGCAGGCTCAGGTGGTGGTGGCGTCATCACATTAGTTAACGTACCAATGCGTTCGAAGGTCAACGCAAACACATCCGCTGCGGGCCCATCCTGAATCGGCATGATCGTACCCAGTCGGCTCAGTTGTTGCCCAGAGGCCGTCACGGTTGTCTTCAGGTTTGCGAACACTTGCGCAGACAGCGGAATCGCACCATTCACCGCAACCCGGATCTTTTCGATTGGGAAAGAACCAGGTCCACCCAGAATCACACGTGGTTGAGCAAAGATGTAACTTTTCGCATCGTACGTGCCCACGTCCATTTCGATATAAGTGTTCGGGATATTGACCAGTTGACTGATATCAAACTGCAACGCCTTCGTCTCGATTTGCTCCACTTCTTCCTCTTCTGCCGCTGGTGGTGCCGCCACCACATACTGTTCGGAAGACTGCGCGTAGCGAGCTGCAATTTCTTGAGGATTCAAAGCACGATTGTAGATCGTCAATTCCATCACATCGCCCGTGAACGGCGCATTGCCACTCCAGTCGTTCCCCACTGTAATGGGCACAAATTCAGCCCAGGCTAAGGCTCTTGGACCTTCAATAACACCTGTATCTGTCCCATTCACAAAGAAGTGTCGTCCCGCATCAGGTGAATACGACACCACCACGTGATACGTCTGCCCTACCACCGGATTGAACAGTGGCATCAATGGTGCACTGCCTTGGAACGAAGACAATTGCTGCGCCTCAATCACCAATCCCGTATTTGCATTGGTGGCCACATAACCGTAGTTAACGATATTGGGGTATTGCGCCCCAAAAAGACCGGCACTCGGATCCGCACTGGCGTCAATGGAAGCCGCATTAATCCACGTTTCCACTGTATATTGGCCCGTGCCATTTGGACCTGCTATGGATTGGAAAATACGCGATGTACCTGTTGCATCCGCATAAGCAGACTGACCAGCTGCTCCACTGAAACGCAAACCACCGCCTGTGCGCCAGCCTACGCCACCCGTTAAGGTCAAATCAACCGCTGGATTAGCGCCACTGGTATCACGCGCAAGCGTACCGCTGCCTTCTTGGAAACGATATTGCGCGATCACGCCAGAAGGCGCCAAATTACCAATAACAGGTTGTTGCGGTTGCTGTGCTTGAGGAGGTGGTTCAATCAGACGCGCCGGCCCACTGGCTACTTTTAAAGCCTGCGCTTGCGACACCGTACCACCTGCGGCATCACGAAACTGTTGCAGGGCCTGCATCATTTCCTGCGCTGCAACCGTGCAATCCGTCCAGCACTGATGCTGCTGCTCAACCATCTTGGCGTACATGCGTGTTTCTTCTAGCGCGTTTATATTAATAAACCCTTTCGCTTCTTGATACGCTGTTTCCAAGCTGCTGTGTGCATGCATCGGTGGCATCGGCGACGGCATCTCCGTTGGCGACTCACTGTGACACCCTGCGCAATGCTGCCGTGTTAAATTATGAACCGGTGCAAAAGCCGCGACGGGATCACCGCCACCACCACCGCCACCGCCATCACCTAAAATCGCTCCGCCTAAGCCCAAATTTCCCAAATCACCACCACAAGCACTCAACGCTAAAGCAGTCGCAACAACTCCGACTCCCTTAATCCATCGACCTCCGTTCAGAAGCATCGACTTCATTGAATGCTGATCAGGAATGCGCTCATGTTCACCCAGATTCCTCATCGAACTACCCTACCTTATTATTCTAATTTCTCTCACGAGCCACGCGATAGTGTTATGACAAAAAATGTTGTGACAAAAACCGCACGCCGCCCCTTTTTTGTTAAGCTTCTCGCTAAGCACCCAACACAACCGCCGACGTCAAATCGTACTGCACAAGTACGTCGTCAAACGGGCTCCCCCGCAATCATCAATCTCCTCGACAATACGCTGCCGTCTCCGCCATCATGCTTTTCATGCTGTAATTTTGCTGAAAACTGTTCGCCAGTTGCTCAACCTCAGCCATATCGGCAGCCGTTTCGGGTGGCCGATAACACACTTTTTCAAAGACTTTCTGGATTTGGCACGTCGCAAATCCACGCGAAGCAGCAACTTCTTGTCCAAGCGATTTCGGTCCCGATCCTGCACCTGGAAGTGACGTATCCCAACCGAGAACGGAAAAACGACCTTCTCGCCAGTAATTCATCCAACCGTCATCAGTGGTGATATAACCCAAGGGGAAAGAGTCTTCATTAATGAGGTATTTTTCTTGAACTTGATTGGGCGTGTACACGAGCCGCCCCGCCTCCTCATCAAAACTGAAATACGCAAACGCGCCGGTCACTGCATCCATGCCAGAATGACAACCAACGCAATGCTGACGAAATGCGGTGCTGTCTCCACCTGGGCTGCGTGATACGTCTTGACGAACACGATCAGATGGTCGCGAAAAATCTTTTAAATCCTCCATATCGCGACACAGATAATGTATGGCTGTTTTACGCCACATCAGTCGATTCGTACCTCCACTGAAAAAGGCTGCTGCAGCCTGTCGCGTCGTGAGCACACCCGCCGTCGCCGACGCGGGGACCACCGAACCCGGCAAACCCGATTGCGTGGTTTGAATCAATTGCGTTGGATCACACAAATCCACACCATCGTTTTCCAACTGAGCGTAGTGATCATTATCCGTATGTGAATACTGGGCCACATCACCCACATAAATGATATCGCCCGTCAATACCTGATTAAAAGGCACATCATCGCGGATGATACCAATCACCGTAGCCACATAATCGTTCAAGGGAAACGTTGGATCGAATTCTTCATTCGTCCAAGGTGTAATCCAATTTTTCAACATTACGTTGCAAAAATCGGGATTGCTCATTGCCTCAAAAGCAGCACCCACCGCGTCGTTGGCGTTGATTTTGGTGATCATACTGTCCAACACCGTCGGACTGGGACTCACGCCCGTTAAGCGCTGGTGAATCCGACGCGCCTGATCCATGACATCTGCCTGCGTCTCACTGACCATGCCCAGCAGTAAGCCCGAAGACAGCGTTGCCATGACTACTGCGCCCACCACAGCGTGCATCACCGATTTTGAACCTTTCGTTATCAATGCCTCCTTACTCTTAACCTTAGGAATTACGTTCTTGGAAACGCCAGTGCTGTTGACCTGTTGCGACGCCATCGCATCAGCGAGAAACTGGTCCGAATCAGCACCTGCTTTGCTGAAGGAACTCAAAAATTTCATATACTCCATAACCCAAACTCCGAATAAACCCACCAGCTCTGAAGGACATCATTCGCGCCTTGACAGATTCGAACGACCCTAACCTTCATTCATTTCTATTTATTATTGCCAAAAGCGATTAACCAAAACCTATTAACTTAACCAAAATCTATTAACTTAACCAAAACCCTTTACACTTACTAAGCTAACCAACCCAATGGAAACTCCACCGCACTGCGCACCTCATGAGATACCCATTGCTCGTGCGGTATGCGGAACTTCCAGACACGAAACTTCTGCACAAACCGCCTGTCCCTATATCTCTGTCCTCTATTGTGAAATTCGTCCGTCTTACCAGCAACTCGTATCTTGTTGGTAAGATGTATTAGACGCGAAGCACTGTGTAACCTAAAAGTACAATATTATTTTTTAATCCATTAGGTGAATAAAAAGTTACAAATCAAAACAAACTATGGTTCACTCAATCAAGGCCCACCCAGCGCGCCTCAGCGAACACCTCGCCATACACTGATTAAATTAAAAAGCGTATTGTTTTTATTTGTAACGAAAGTTACAAATAAATAATTTACTTTTCGGTGTAACAGAAATGGCGTGAACTGGACTAACCGAGCGGAGAATGCAGAAACGGAGAACGTGGACACACATTAGCGCGCCGCCCTCTACAACCTACAACCTACAAGCTTACCGCTTATCGTCTTTGACGGGCATCAAACGCTAATGGATACACACCAACACGCTGAAGGATCGGTTCACCGTTCGCTCCCAACTGTCGAAAAGCCCACGCTCCGTTTACCAGAGTACCCACCACTTTCGAGCGAAAAACCCGCCCAATAAACGGCGTCCAGCCGCACTGATACAAGGCCGTTTCATCCGTGGCGCTTGTCACCGAAGCGGCGTCAGCACGCACAATGGCAATGTCTGCAAAATAGCCTTCGCGCAGGTAACCCCGCTCCAGAATTTGAAAACGTGCTGCAACATTGTGACTCATCTTGCGCACCAACTCAGGCAAACTCAAGGTTTCATCGTGCACCAATTCCAGCGCTGCCAGCAAGGCATGCTGCACCAAAGGCAATCCCGAAGGCGCATCCCAATAAGACCGCTCTTTTTCCTCCAGCGTGTGAGGCGCATGATCCGTGGCAATAATATCCAAACGCCCTGTACGAAGCCCTTCCAGCAAGGCGAGACGATCACGCTCCGTTTTAATAGACGGATTGCATTTAATGCGATGCCCCAAGCGATCGTAATCGGTTTCAGAAAAAAACGTGTGATGCACGCACGCTTCAGCCGTAATCCGTTTGCCCTGAATCGGACCCGGTTCAAATAAAAGCACCTCTTCAGCGGTACTGATGTGCAACACGTGCAGCGGTGTGTCATGCTGTGTCGCCAAATCTAAAGCCAGGCGCGTGGACGTCAAACACGCTTCACGAGAACGAATATCCGCGTGCGCTCGGGCGGGCACGGCCTCGCCATAACGCGCCTTAAACTCAGCTTCCCGAGCCATAATGGTTGGCGTATCCTCACAATGTGTCGCCACCGGAACTGGCGTGTGAGCAAAAATATCATGCAAGACTTTCGGATCATCCACCAGTAAATTTCCCGTCGACGATCCCATGAATACTTTAACCGCGCAAACCCGATGTGGATCAGCCGATTTGATGTGTTCCAAATTGTCGTGGGTTGCCCCCAAATAAAAACTGTAATTCGCATAGCTGCCTGCTGCTGCACGCGCGTGTTTGGCTGCCAATTCCTCTGCATTGGCGGTTACCGGTGTCACATTCGGCATATCCATGAAACTGGTGATGCCTCCCGCTACGGCGGCACGCGATTCCGATGCGATGGTCCCTTTGTGTGTTAAGCCGGGTTCACGAAAGTGCACCTGATCATCAATCATACCCGGCAACACCCAACAGCCTTCCGCTTCAATCACTTCATCAGCCTTGAGACCAGACAAATCCGAATCAATGCGAGCAATTCGTTCATTTTCAATGAGAATGTCCTGAACACGCTCCTGATCTTCGTTCACAACCAGACCATTTAATAGCAAGATTTTCATTAACCTTCTTCTCCCCTCTCCTCGCTGGCACGACGTTTATTCCGATGAGATAACACACACGATCGACACAATTTTTGAACGGTGGTACGCTGACATGGATCGACGCGATTCGTCATCCGTATTCATCTACCTGAAAGAGACCTCATGGCCACTATCTTTGTGGAAAGACTCGTCAATTTGGATTTCACTTATTTTGATGTGAAGCGCGGCCTGGTGGGCGAGACGCTGCTCGTAGACTGTACACTCAGCGGTGCGAAAAACCCAGAAGGGATGGTATTGGATTTTGGTCATTTCAAACGCTTGGTATCCCAAACGCTTGAACAAAGCATCGACCACAAATTAGTCATCCCTCAGCAAGCTACTGACGCGCACGGGCATTGCGTTCACACCACGCCCTGCCCACTCTACGCCGGTAACACCTGCTTACGCTTAGGAAATACCGCTGACGCCATACAATTGAGTCTTCCCGATACGGGTTTTTGCCTGGTAAATACCACCACCATCACACCCGCCCACCTGGAGGCCCATTTGATGCGTGTCATCACCACATCGGACTGGTGGCGTCCAAATTGGCAAGCACAGATACGCCTTTTTCCAGAACCAATGAAGCCTAATACGCCTTACTTCCAGTACACCCACGGCCTCCCCAAACACACCGGGGCTTGTCAACGTATCGCGCACGGTCACCGTTCTCGCCTCAGCGTCACCGTTGATGGACGCGAACACGCAGCACTGACCGCATTCTGGTGTAAACGCTGGCAGGACATTTACCTCGGTAGCCACTTAGACCGGACATCCAAAACCAGCGCTTCAGCTTACCAGTTCGCATACCAAAGCCCCGAAGGACATTACAGTCTACGCATCCCAATCCAACGCACCGACTTGCTTCAGCATGAAACCACTATTGAAAATATCGCGCAACACATCGCCGATCAATCGGTAACGTTACTCGCTCAACAACGCTTTCCACTTCATCCCGATGCGATACCCCTTTCTCACATGAAAACACCTCACACAGCAACACCCATCGTCGTTGAAGCTCGGGTCTACGAGGGTATCCAAAAAGGTGCCATCGCTACCGCCATACTGACGGCGTACACGGGAACCGATCAATCGAAAACAGACGACTCCGAAAATTCCGCCCACACTGGACAATGATCAGATGGTTTATCCATCGCCCGAATGGCGTGATCAATACCTGCTTGTTGGCAACGCGCCAGCAAGGGTTGATTCACCATAATCAAATCAATACGCAAGCCCCGCTTTGGGTTCTGCTCAAACCCACGGGAACGGTAATCAAACCAACTGAATAGCTCAGCCTCAGGCTGGCAATACCGAAACGTATCGACCAAGCCCAGCCGTTCAATACCTTGAAACCAGGTTCGTTCTTCCGGCAAAAAACTGCACTTACCGGTTCGTAACCAGCGTCGAGCGTTTTCCAGCCCCAAGCCCACATCTCGTTCTGTCGGCGCTACATTGACGTCTCCCAGGAGCACAAAATCATGATCATCGCCTAAATTCTGCTTTAAATAAGCCGTCAAATCCGCATAATATGCCTGCTTAGCCGGGTACTTCACCGGATGGTCCTCGGATTCACCTTGAGGAAAATATCCATTAAACACACACAGCAACTTCCCGTTGGATTGCGTCACCGCACAACCGATAAAACGCCGCTGCGCATCCGGCGCATCGCCGGGAAAACCTTTCACAACCCATTCGGGCGGTAAGCGCGTCATGAGCGCAACACCGTAATGCCCCTTTTGACCATGAAAAGCAACGTGATAACCAAGCGACTCGAGCGCCGCAAGTGGAAAAGCCTCATCGGCCACTTTGGTTTCCTGCAAGCCAATCACATCCGGTTGATGGCTTTCAATCACGGCTGCAACTTGATGCAGGCGCGCACGGACGCCATTAATGTTAAATGAAACGATTTTCATCCACTTCCGCCCACTGTTGACTTTTAATACTTTACTTGCCCACTGCCTAACCGTTACCCTAACCATCTCATTTGCGTCGGCTTTCGAATTCACTGCTGAATACATGGCGCAAAGCACCACAACGGTGACCCACACACAGTGTCTGGCATCTTACCGAAGATACTCGAAGATGGCCACGACACTGAGTCAGTTCAAACCACGCCAACACCTTGAGCGAGAAAACTGGTGAACACACACGCTTCGCATTCGACGCCTCCCGCCAATGGCGTCAAACCCAGTGATCAAAAACGCTGGTACCAAGCCCACGAAATGGGCAACATCGGCGATACGCTGATGCGCTCTGACGCCCTACGCGCGTTAAGCTTCGACGCACACGGCCTCATACCTGTCATTACTCAATGCGCCACCACACAAGCCGTTCTTATGCTGGCCTGGATGAATGAAGCCGCACTCGATGAAACCCTACACACTGGCTACATGTGTTACTGGTCCCGCTCTCGTCAACAATTGTGGCGAAAAGGTGAAACATCAGGCCATCGCCAAAAATTACACCGTTTGCAGATTGATTGCGACGGCGATACGCTGCTGGCCATTGTTGAGCAAAGCGGCGCGGCTTGCCACACCAATCGGCCCAATTGTTTCTATTGGACCATCACGGACGACACCGTCACCCGCACAGCATGAATACTCATTTATTTTTTTGATTTTTTTGAATAAACAAATTTGAATAAACAAAAAAGAAGCGCCACAAATCATGACTCATCATCCTTTGCTCACGTTACACAATACACTGACTGGTCGCCGCGAACCCTTTCACCCCACAGACCCCAAGCGAGTCACACTGTACGTATGTGGACCAACCGTGTACAACTACATCCACATTGGCAATGCGCGTCCAGCCGTCGTATTTGATGTGCTGTACCGCTTGCTCAACATGCTGTACCCCGCCGTCTGCTACGCCCGTAACATTACCGATGTGGACGATAAAATCATACAAGCCGCACACGCCTCGAACAGTGACATTGACACCATCACCACACGGTTTACTCAAGCTTATCATGAGGAGATCCATCAACTTGGCGTCCTGATGCCCGACTTTGAACCCCGCGCCACCGCTCACATCGCCGACATGATTCAGCTCATTGAGCAATTATTAAGTACAGGCAGCGCGTATAGCGCTCATCAGCACATCCTGTTCGACATCGGTGCCCGAAAAGACTACGGCAAACTCTCCGGTCGAAATCCGGAACAATTGCAAGCCGGCGCACGCATTGAAGTGGCGGACTATAAGCGTAACCCAGCGGATTTTGTGCTCTGGAAACCAGCACCTGCCAATGAGCCGGGTTGGCCAAGCCCCTGGGGACGTGGACGCCCTGGCTGGCACACCGAATGCGTCGCCATGATCCACGCTTTACTGGGTCCTCGCATCGATATTCATGGTGGCGGTCAAGATTTGATGTTCCCCCATCACGAGAACGAAATCGCTCAAAGCGAGTGCGCCTGCAACGAACATCCTTTCGCGCGCTATTGGCTACACAACGGCTTCATCACCATCAACGATGAAAAAATGGCAAAATCAGCGGGTAATTTTATTACCGTACGCGAATTGTTAGCGCAGCATACCGGTGAAGTCTTGCGCTATGCCTTGCTCTCGGCCCATTATCGGTCACCACTGAATTGGAATACCGATCTCATCCAACAGTCGAAAAACAATCTGGATCGACTGTATCAAGCATTGCGCTGCCTGGATACCGAGCCCCCTCAGAACGAATCCGCCCATATCAAGGCTTCGCCCGAAGCAGCTGCCTTGGACCCCGCTGTATTGGCTGCCTTAAAAGATGACTTGAACACGCCGCTCGCCTTAACACGACTTCACGAAATGGTTCATACCGTCAATACTTGCAGCGGTGAAACGCAGCGCGAAGCAGCACGTACTTTACGACACAGCGCACGCTCATTGGGTCTGCTTAACCAACGCGCCGAAACCTATTTCACCGCCACCACATCGAAGGGCTCAGACTCCGAATGGACGAGCACGGCCATTCAAGCCAAAATTGACGAACGGCAAGCCGCCCGAAAAGCGAAAGATTTTGCCCGCGCTGACGCCATTCGAAAAGCATTATTAGCATCCGGCATCGAATTGGAAGACAGCCCGGACGGCACGCGCTGGAAACGTTTATAAGTAAGCCGTCAGCCATACTCTTAACACAAACCGAGTTTCAACGCTTGCATGATGATGATGAACACTCACATTACCGCTGCCAATAGTTCACACACCACCTTCCCGGAAAAACCACCTCGCGTGTTGCAACTCTGCACCAGCAACAACTTTGGCGGCTTGGAAATTCATTTCTTGAAATTCAGTCGCTGGTTACAACAGCGCCAAAAACAAAAAACAGATCAATCCGCACTCACGGAGAACAGCCCTAATCAAATGGTGTGGGTTGCAACGCAAGCGGAGTCCCGACTCGCCAAAGCGATACAGCCCGCCTTAATCTTGAAGGGACCTTTTTGGCAACGATTGTGGCAATTGTTACGGTTTATTCGGCAGAACCAGATCAATGTCATCCACTGTCATCATAAACGCGATTTATTGCTGGCCGTCCTGACGAAGATATTTTCGCATCAGCCCATCACATTGATCCACACACGTCACATGCAAATCAGTAGTTCAAAGCGCGATCCATATCACGCCTTTTTGTACGGTCGCCTCGACCTGTTCATCGCCATTACGGAACACATGCAAGCACAAGCCAAACGCTTTCTGCCCCTAGACGCCCAGCGCATCCAGCAGCTGTATCTTGGCGCGCCGGCAACGCATCCCATGAGTCGTGATCAACGAATACGCCTGCGGCAAACGCTCAACTTGACTGAGGACACGTTTTTGGTGGCGACGATCAGCCGAGTGGAACAGCAAAAAGGGCAACATATTCTGGTCGACGCCATTGAGCAACTGCACAATAAAAATCAGCCGATTCATGGGCTGATTGTGGGTGAAATCATAGACGACGCCTACGCCAAATCATTGCAGCAGCACATCACCCAAGCCGCCCTACCCATCTCCTGGTTGGGTTTTCGTGACGATGTGACCGAATTAATTGCCGCCGCCGATGCCGTGTGCATCACCACTCGAGACGAAACCTTCGGACTCATCGCCATCGAAGCCATGATGTCGAAATGCTTGACCATAGGGGCCGATTCGGGTGGCATAACAGAAATCATCACGCACGAAAAAACCGGTTTACTCTACAAAACATTTGATGCGGAACGATTAGCGGAGACCATTGCTTACGCCATGCAAAATCCAGAACAGCGCCAAGCCATCGCACAAGCCGGTCTCCGTGAAGCCACTCAACGTTTCAACGAATCCACCCAGTTCGAAAAACTGCTGAAGCTGATTCGTGATACTTGTTTACACCAAGCCTGAGCGCTGGCCAGTCTGTGAAGGTATCACCAACGGAAGACATCACCAACGCTTTTTCTTAATTTGGATTTTTTACCCCAAGGCTTTCACCATTTCATCCATATTGTGCTTCGCATCTCCAAACAACATACGCGTATTTTCTTTATAAAACAGTGGATTTTCAACGCCCGCATACCCGGTCGCCATCGAACGTTTCAGCACCACACACATCTTGCTTTTCCACACTTCCAGCACCGGCATACCGGAAATAGGACTACCCGGATCTTCCAGCGCTGCCGGGTTCACCGTATCGTTGGCACCAATAACCAGTGTGACGTCGATGTTGGGAAAATCGTCATTGATTTCTTCCATTTCAAACACCACATCGTAAGGCACCTTGGCCTCAGCCAATAATACGTTCATGTGTCCGGGCATGCGTCCCGCCACCGGATGAATGCCAAACAGCACGCTGATTCCTTTACCCATGAGCAGGCGCGTGACCTCCGAAACCGCGCGTTGCGCTTGCGACATCGCCATACCATAGCCTGGGACAATCATGACTTTTTTTGCTTGCAATAGGCGTTCCGCCACTTCCTCCACTGTGGTGGCAATCACATCCCCAGCGACCCCCTCCCCATCAACTGTACTCGAAGCGGACGCGCTGGAAGACGCACCAAAGCCACCCAAAATCACCGACACGAAATGTCGATTCATCGCCTCGCACATGATGTAACTGAGAATCGCGCCACTGGAACCCACCAAAGCGCCCGTCACAATCAACAAATCATTCGACAGCATAAACCCCGTTGCCGCTGCCGCCCAACCGGAATAGCTGTTCAACATCGAAATCACCACCGGCATGTCCGCCCCGCCAATCGCAATCACCATGTGAATACCGAAAACCATGGCAATCACGGTCATCGCCACTAAACCGCTTATGGCCCAAGCCGTGGATTCAGCGCCCACAAATTGAATCCCCAGCACGAGTACCAGCAACATCAACACGACATTCAGTCCATGTCGCATGGGCAACAAAAAGGGACGGCTGCTGATTAAGGCGCTCAACTTACCAAACGCCATCACCGATCCTGTAAATGTCATAGCACCAATAAATACTCCCAGATAAACTTCCAAATCATGGATCGTTTTTTCTGCCGCACTGACGGCTACTGCCGGA
>JARRRL010000001.1:41233-51221 GCA_037380725.1 Gammaproteobacteria bacterium
CAAACCCACTAACGAATGCAACAACGCCACCAACTGAGGCATCTGAGTCATCTGAACGCGCTTGGCCAGCACAAATCCCAAGACCGCCCCTGGAGCCAAACACACAGCAATAATCCAATAACTGTTCACCGCATCGCTGCATATCGTGGCAAGCACCGCCAAGGCCATACCCAATATACCCAACACGTTGCCGCGTTTCGCACTGTCTTTATTGCTGAGCCCACTCAATGCTAAAATAAATAATACCGCCGCCCCCAAATAAATGGCATGAACCCACTGACTCGACATGACTACCCTCCAAACATCTTCAGCATGCGCTGGGTTACAGCAAAACCGCCAACAATATTGACCGTCGCAATTAAAATGGCTATTGCCGATAAAAAGCTAACGAAACCCACATCACTCGACACCTGCATCAAAGCCCCAATCACAATAATGGAACTGATCGCATTGGTCACCGACATCAACGGGGTATGCAGCGAAGGCGTCACATTCCAAATCACCATGTAACCAATAAAACAACTCAATACAAAAACCGTAAAATGACTCATAAAAGACGGTGGCGCATAAGCACCCACCACGCACAATACTGCACCGCCTAACCCCAACGGCATGACATGCTTTAGAGCGCTTTTCAATACGGACGACAACAACGACGGTTCCACATCCGGTTTGTCTTCAACGCGTGCCTCCGGCAGCGCTTGTTCTGAGTATCCAGGGGTACGCGCAGCAACGGGAATCACCGGTGGCGGCCAGGTTATGTTCCCCGCTAGCACAACAGTCGAACCTCGGATGACCTCATCATCCTGATTCAACTGCAAATCGGCCTGCGTATCCGTGACCACTTCACCCAACATATTGAACAAGTTGGACGCGTACAACTGACTGGACTGCGCCGCCAGACGACTTGGCATATCGGTGTACCCAATTATCGTAACACCCTGTATTTCGGTCACGTGATGCGGAACGGTTAAGTCGCAATTACCACCTTGTTCCGCAGCCAAATCTACCACCACACTACCCGGTTTCATGGATTTGACCATGTCTGCCGTAATCAGCTTAGGCGCGGGTTTCCCTGGAATCAGCGCCGTGGTAACGATGATATCCACCTCTTTCGCTTGCTCGGCAAACAAGGCCATTTCCGCCTCGATGAACGCCGCGCTCATTTGTTTGGCGTAGCCCCCCGTACCGCTGCCGTCCTCCTCGAAATCCAAGGCCAAATATTCAGCATCCATACTTTGAATCTGATCTTTTACTTCTGGACGCGTGTCAAAGGCGCGCACAATTGCGCCCAACGATTTGGCGGTGCCAATCGCCGCCAAACCCGCAACACCAGCGCCAATAACCAACACTTTGGCCGGCTGAATTTTACCCGCAGCGGTGATCTGTCCAGTAAAAAAACGTCCAAAATGATTGGAGGCTTCGATGATCGCGCGATAACCCGCGATGTTCGCCATGGAGCTCAAGGCATCGAGTTTTTGCGCTCGGGAGATCCGCGGTACACTGTCCATCGACAAGGCATCAATGCCCTTTTCCGCTAATTGCTGCAACAGCTCAGGATTTTGAGCCGGCCACAAGAATCCGATGAGTAAACTGCCACGCGGCATCAAATCCAACTCATGCACCTGCGTTTCGGGGTTCATTTGTGGGGCGCGCACTTTTAAAATTATCCCGGCGTGGCCATACAAGTCCCGCGCATCGCGTACGATCTGCGCTCCGGCCTCCTGGTAAGCACTGTCGCTAAAGGTCGCCGCCACACCCGCTCCAGCTTCCACGAAAACCGTAAACCCTCTTTTGATCAATTTTTCAACTACTTCCGGGCTGCTTGCAACCCGCCTTTCACCAGGGTGAATTTCTTTTGGTATGACTACTTTCATTTATACTCCCTCATATCAAACACACTCCTTAAATATCAAACGGCTCAGACTTCGCAACACACAAGTCAACACATAGACAGCCATACTAATATTCTCTGGCTCACATTCCGACATTTTCACAAAATTTAAGCTTTACACCTATTCAACTGACTACTTTATGAGCTTTCATATGTGACTTCATGCGATTTCATGTGCGACACCATTTTCACGAAGCACAAATCCTGAACGATTGATGATAAAATAGACCAGGGATCTCATCCCTGTTTACCGCGGTCGATTGCCTAATGGCCTTTTTCTCTTGCGAAGATTAGCCTATGATGAGCGGCCTTCAGTTCAAAATAAGGAGTAGAGCGTGATTCACTCAAAAGTCTTACAAGCAGTTGGTCTGTCTACAGAAGAAATCGTAGACGGAACATTGCCTGTTTATTCACCAATTGATGACACAGTCATAGCTCACGTCACAGAACAAACCACTGCTGACGTCGAAAAGTGTATTGCTCAGGCGCAAGACGCCTTCACGGTCTGGCGTAACATACCTGCACCGCGTCGCGGTGAATTGGTTCGCTTACTGGGTGAGGAACTGCGCAAGTACAAAAACGAATTGGGCGCTCTGATTACAGTAGAAGCTGGTAAAATCATCTCCGAAGGACTCGGGGAAGTCCAAGAAATGATTGACATTTGTGACTTCGCTGTTGGTCTCTCCCGCCAGCTTTACGGATTGACCATCGCCTCCGAAAGACCGGGTCACCGCATGATGGAAACGTGGCACCCAATTGGACCCTGCGCCATCATAACGGCCTTTAATTTTCCCGTCGCCGTTTGGGCATGGAACACAGCTCTAGCGCTCGTGTGCGGAAATCCAATTATCTGGAAACCTTCCGAAAAGACTCCACTTACCGCCTTAGCGACCATGAAAATCATGCAACGCGCTATCGAAAAATTTGGTCATGAAGCACCCAGTGGTCTCACTCAGTTGGTCATTGGCGATGCCAGCATCGGTGAAGTGCTCGCCAAATCCAAAGGAGTACCGGTTGTGTCCGCTACTGGCTCAACCCGCATGGGCCATGCCGTAGGCCCCACTGTGATGGCGCGCTGGGGGCGTCCGATTTTAGAATTGGGCGGCAACAACGCGATGATTGTGACACCATCCGCCGATTTAGACATGTGCGTGCGCGCTATCGTGTTTTCAGCAGTGGGCACCGCCGGGCAACGCTGTACCACCTTGCGTCGACTTATTGTTCACTCTTCAATTAAAGCAAAACTGGTGGAAAAACTCGCCAAAGCGTATTCGAGTCTTAAAATCGGCGACCCCAGAGAAGACGGCGTTTTGTTAGGACCATTGATTGATGCGGACGCGCTGCAAAGCATGCAATCAGCATTCTCTACGTCATGGAATACGAGGAACTCACCTCCGCAATTGCCATGCAAAATGACGTCCCGCAAGGGTTATCATCTTGTATTTTCACACTCAACATGCGAGAAGCCGAGTACTTCCTGTCTGCAGCGGGTTCCGACTGTGGTATAGCCAATGTCAACATTGGGCCTTCTGGTGCCGAGATTGGCGGCGCGTTTGGCGGTGAAAAAGAGACAGGTGGTGGGCGCGAAAGTGGCTCAGACGCCTGGAGAGGTTATATGCGTCGTCAAACAAACACCATTAATTATTCAGCGGACTTACCCTTGTCTCAAGGTGTGAAATTTGAAATTTGAACGCAAACCGATGAGCGTTTGTTTTGACGTACTCAGCTTGATACAAGCTTGATTAACTTATAAAAATGTCTCAGGCCGTTTTGAGGCAGGAAACAGTATGGTCCATGAGCAATTCCTTTGATAATTTGAGCTGGCTAATTTGAGCTGGCAGCCAAAATTATCGAGGAAGTGCTCATGGAAAATACAATTTAATAAGTCAGACCACTGAACTGCTGAATAGCCATAAACATCTATCACGAACTCAGAGATTACGGGGTGATAGCGTCATAAAACAGTCCGAAGTATTGTTATAGTGTTATTAGGTTTATAGAAAGAAACGAGAAAACGATAATGGTCCATGCGCCCTCCTCAGAACAAAATGAACCACAAGACGCCAAGCCTTCACACAAATCGATCAATCCGAACAACACAGCCACTGACTACACCGAATTATTGGCCTTTTACCGTAAACATCTGAATGAAAACAAAACTGGGTATCGAGCAACCGGCTGGGGCAACCCCATTATTCAATGGCACAGCTTTGATTTGATTACACGTCTGGATGGCTTTGGCAACGGTGTGCGTGTTTTGGATGTGGGCTGCGGTATTGGTGACTTGTTGCTCTTTTTGCGCACCCGCAACATCTCAGTAGACTACGTCGGCGTGGATGTATCACCTGATATGATACGTCAAGCCCAAGCTCTGCACCCAGACGCCACTTTTTTGTTACGAGACATCACCACCGAACCACTGACGGATCGCTTCGACTACGTGGTCTGCTCCGGCACGCTAAATTTGCGCTTAGTCGAACACGAGCAGTGGTTACATACCATGATTCGCAGCATGTACGAACATAGCCAGCGAGGCATGGCGTTTAACATGCTCAGCCAGCACTACGCCAACGACCATGAAGATTTTCAACACTCTGGCGAGTTCTATTTTGCTGATCCCGCAGACATTTTTAATTATTGCCAAACCCTCACTCGACGCGTCTCCCTGAACCACAGTGACAACATCGAGTCCTTCACGCTATACCTATATCGGGAAGAATCCACCACATGCGATCGACAGGCAGCGGCATACCCATTTTCACGCGAGTACGATGATTCAGCGCATGCACTGTTCACGTACGCGTGCGATCTCCAGGTATACCAATGGGCCGAAGACTTTCTGTTACGTTTCGAGCCCAGCATCCGAACCCAGCACGCGCTCGCACAATTGTATTTAAACTCAGAAAACACCGAACAACTGTTCGCACTCAGCGAGCAAGCTTTAGCGAACAATCCAAATGATCATTTTTTTCATTTTTGCATGGGGATAAGCCAACATCGTCGGGACAACATGTCGAGTGCCCTAGATCACCTTGGTAAAGCCATCGCCTTGGAACCCAACAATGATCATTATCTGTCGCATGCCATCTGTTTGCTCATTTTCGCCAAAAAACGCTCACACGCGTTATCCCTGATTCCTCGTATTTCTTCTGCCGCGCAACGTGCCTTTCTGGAAGGGCATTTGTGGCATCACGCTGCAGCGTACCAACGCGCTCGCCACTGCTACGAAAACGCCCTAGCACTGAGCCCAAACTATTCGCTAGCGCAACAGGCCATGGATCAGCTCCCTCCGGTGAGTTCACCCGATCCCGAATTCCCCGACCTCGACACATCTGCACCATCACAGACGGCATCCGCCGACAACCCCAGCGAGACCAAACAACCTTGATAAACAGCACATTCACAAACACAAGGTGGCACGTTCACACGTCTTCCGACTTACTAATATCCGACTTACTAAAAATAGACTTACCAAGCGCCGTGATCAGTTGACGCAACACGGATTCACCCCCTTCATCTTTGCGTGTACGCCACGTGACAATTTGCCCATCATCATTTGTGAGTTTCAAAACACCACCAAAAGACGTTTCACTGCTTGGATCAGGCTCCCAAACCGTAACATTGTGCGCAAATACTGGCATAATGCCATTTTCTGCCATCATACTCTTATCCATCAATACAGGACTGTCCGTCTTATCAGTGGACGCGAACTGGCGATGCGGGTCACCGTCAAGGGTTTCCAGCACTTGTTTGTTTGCTTGCTCCTGATAAAGCGCGATTTTACTGACTAACGAGGTAGAAGCACCAAGGGAAAGAGCATCTATGGGAAAAGCGTCTACGTGATTACCTTGCTCATCCACAGGCTCAGCGCCATCCAGCGGCGGCACAACTTGCACCGCTACCGCTTGCCCAGCCGTTTCCGCTTGCACAACATCTGGTGATGCGTCATTCCATTCTGTCCTTGGCGCCAGGAAGTCCATTTTTTGGATTGCCATCTTAATCCCTCACTTTAACCCCTCACTGGATAACGCCAAATATAAACAACGTTATTATATTGACAACATTCGTGCGCTTCCGCACCATTTCGCGAGGAGAGGGTACAGACAGCATAGCGGGAAATCACTATAACTAAAGAACTATAAACTTATACTCCTGCCAAACAGAGATAAGATAATAATTACATATAAGCAACATTACGCATCATTCACCAGGAGACCCCCCATCAGCACTTCACCCGCTCCCAGCAATCGCCACTTGTGGCTCGCATCACGCGACGAATATCGACGCATTCTCGCTCTGGCCCTTCCCATCGTAGGCGGCATGATCTCGCAAGCCATTATGAATGTGGTAGATGCCGCCTTGGTGGGGATACTCGGTGCCGAAGCATTGGCTGGCGTTGGAGTGGGTGGTTATGCGGTCTTTTTCGTTTCATCTTTGGTCATGGGATTAGGCTCTGGCGTACAAGCCGTTGCGGGTCGACGTTTTGGCGAAGGGAAAACACGTGACTGCGCACACGGTTTGCATGCCGGACTGCTGATTGCTCTAGTGCTTTCCGTTGTACTGATCCCATTGGTCTATACCTTATCCTCGCCCCTCATGCTGCTCATGAACAAGGACCCCAACGTTCAGCACGCCGCGATTCCGTATTTGCAAATCCGCACACTAAGCATTTTGGCTATTGGCCTGAATTTTTCTTTTCGCGGGTTTTTAAACGCCATCAATTTGTCACACATATACATGCGAACGCTGATCTGCATGCACGTACTGAACGGGTTATTAAGCTATCTCTTGATTTTCGGAAAATGGGGATTTCCCGAAATGGGCGTAGCCGGTGCGGCATGGGGCACCACATTGAGTATGTACTTGGGCTCCATACTGTACGCCCATTCCACCTGGCAATACGCCAAACAACATGGCTTTCTTAAGGTGCGCCTCACGCGTCAAAGCCTCAATACCGTCTTCCATTTGGCCATGCCCAACTCCATTCAATCGTTGTTCTTTTCAGCGGGCCTTATCATGCTGTTTTGGATCATTGGACATATCGGCAGCGCGGAAGTCGCTGTCGCACACGCCCTGGTGACCCTGATGCTATTTATGATTTTACCTGCCATGGGCATCGGCATGGCTGCCGCCACCCTCGTCAGTCAAGCGCTCGGTCAAGGCGAACCGGAAGAAGCCTACTGGTGGGCATGGCGCACCAGTATGGTGTGTATCGCCATTTTGTTTATCCCGGGTCTGCTCTTGATCACCGTACCCGATGCAGTGCTCAGTCTTTTCTTTCACAAACCAGCATTGATTGAACTGGGCCGAACACCACTACAACTCACGGGTTGGATGGTCGGCGTTGAAGCCATCGTTATGATACTACCCCAAGCCCTACTGGGCGCGGGCGCTTCTCAAGTGGTTATGCGCATCACGGTTTTGTCGCAGTGGGGCATGTTTCTCCCTCTTGCTTGGGCAATAGGTCCCTGGAGTGGACACGGATTATGGGCAATCTGGATACTGCACAGCGTCTATCGACTGATGACTGCCATCATCTTCGCCTATTATTGGATTCGAAAAGATTGGCAGCGTATTCACGTTTAATCGCATCCGACGCGTGCATGCGTTAAAATCTACCTGACGCCTATTCGTTATTGAGACTCACCATTGAGGTAAGGCATGCCAGATCCCCAGACATCAGAATCGGATACCCAGATAACCGAACCTCATCCAAGCTCCCCAGCATCCGACACGACACCCGCACAGAAGCACAGCGGGTTCCATACCGTATTCGGCAGCGTCCTGGCCGCTATTTTTGGTATTCAAAGCGATAAAAATCGTCAGCGCGACTTCAAAAAAGGCAACGCTACTGACTTCATTATCGTGGGCGTAATAACCGTTATTATTTTGATTATTGGTATGGTATTACTGGTCAGCAGCGTGCTATCGGACTAAAAACAGACCTCCACACTTCTTACTCTGAACCACACACGATCTCTATAACACGACTACCGTGATCCGCATCGGTTAATTACTGGTACTCATCGGATAGTCATAACGCGTCATCGCGCAGCGCGCTAAGGCATTGACCGGTTCATCGATGCGAACGTATTCGGCGGGTGATACCGCCATGGCGTCAATCATCGTTGTCATGGCGCTTTGAAATCGTTCTCTCCCTTCACGTAAAGCCGCATCTAAAAACGTCTGGCCTGGGTACAGCTCCGCAATGCGTGCGCGCTCCGCTTCAGTAAAATTGTCTGTACCCTCAGCAATCATTGGCGTCAATTCGTCGTACATGAATTTCATGCCATCTTCATGGCAATCTATGCACGATGCGCCGTTAATCAAACGCAGCTCCTCCTGACCAGACTCGCGGTCAAAGCAAGGTCCACCGCGTTCAGGATCACACACCACGAAGGTGAAGGCGTCTTCACGCTTCTGATTCGCAGCACCAGCAATGTAATACCCATCCAAACCATTGGGCAGTTCAAAAATAATTTCCGCTGCCGAACCCACCACACGTCGAGGTGCACTCAAATCGGGGTTAAACTCCAAAATCGGATCCGTAAACAAAGCCGGGTTTAGAAAACTAAAGGCATCGAACGAACGCCAATATTGTCGATTGTCTTCCGTTCGTGCCAACCACACCGATCGATCGTTCTCATTAATCGACACCTCGTTACCAATTGTGAAGAATTTGAACGAATCCACCCCATTGCTTTTATCTACTTTCAGCTCACTTTCGAGCTGCGAAGCAAAAAAAGGCAATTCCATAACCGCGTTGTATACCCGTGGACGACTCGCCGCGTAACCCAATTGGCAGGCCTCGATGTAGTCTTCTTTTACACCTTGATTCAATCCTTCCTGTGGACCGGCTTGTATCCGCGCCCAGACGCTTTGCGCATCGGCCTGATTTTGTGACCAATAATCGTCAACGTTAATGCGGTAAATCAAAGAGCGCTCATCGATCGCTGTGGGGTTTACAATGTCCGATGCGTAGCGCGAAATCAAATTCAAAGTCTTAGAAACGCCAACTCGGTACACATCCAATTCACGCTCACTAGCACCTTCGTTGTAGGCTTCGTGTAAAGAAATATACTGCACACGTTCAAGCTGTTCCGACGTCAATGCAGCGCGATCCGCCTCAATGGCTGCAATCACATCCGCCATACTCACGGGATCCACCAACCCTGGCTGTTCCGAGCGGGTGATGCCCATGACCGCCGCCCATTCGCCAATCAGTTGGGAGAGCGTATCAGCCGCCTGCGCACAACTCATCGTTTCCGGACAGTTGTGTCGATCCACTCGCAAACGCATCACCATACGAGATTGCTCCGGATCAGACAAAACGACCATGCTACGAACAGCTCGATACGCCACAGTTACATTCAAATCAGCGTGAAATGGCAGCATCCCCGCCTCAGTCGAACTGTGACACGTCGCGCAATGGCTGCTTAAAAATGGATAAACAGTGGTTTCAAAAGCGGTTTGAGAAACGCTGTCCGCAGCGGGCGGTAACACCTCTTGCTCTGACAAAAGCGGTTCTGACAAAAGCGGTTCTGACAAAAGTGGTTCTGGCAAAAGCGGCTCTGTTGAAAGCAAATCTGGCGAAAGCAACGCTTCGGTTTCCAGTGTGATGTCGTCACTGAGCGCATCACTGGCATCACTGGTAGTAGCAGGCTCAATGCCAACAAATGACTCTTGCCCCGACGCGAGATCACTCAGTACATCACATCCCGAACACAAAAGCTGAAACACGATCATCATGACAATGCCAACGGCGTGAACCGGCTGAGTACGAACCCGTTGCGTGCACAACAACCTTCGCCTGCTCAACCCCACACCCGTCACATTTTTTGCGTTGATTCTATTTTTATAATTATAAAAAATAATCTTATACCTCGATACCAGTCGTGTAAAAGCCATACCGTCCACGCTTCACCCTGGATTCGAAACCAGTTACCGTTAAGCTATACTAAAAATACAACATGTAACCGTAACTGTCCGCGCCCCCCTTATTCATTCATTTTAAACCTCATTTTCAACTTCATACCCGACTCACGCACCACTCGAACAAGTATAATCGATCAAGAAATACAATCCGAAGTCATT
>JARRRL010000002.1:0-30758 GCA_037380725.1 Gammaproteobacteria bacterium
CCAATGTCTGCTGCGCTGCCTCAGAGGTCAGGCTGGAGTTGCTCGCCAAGGCATCTCGAACCAATATGTCCTGATTTTGAGCCAGTGTCTGCTGCACTGCCTCAGAGCTCAGGCTGGAGTTGCCCGCTAAGAGCCATTGAATATTAACATCGCTACTATGCGCAAAAAACTCTTGCAGTGCTGGTGATATATTTTTATCACTAGCCATTACATCTTGAGTTTCCGGATCTCTTGTGACAGAGCGCACACCATCATCGGACTGATAAAGATCTACAGTTGAATCAGTACCTTGATTAATTCGATTCAAATCCGCTTGATCAAGACTGTCAACGACTGAGAGCAAATCACGTGAAACTTGGCGCAGCGTCAGTACTGAATGAGAACTAGCTACAGCGGCTATCTCACGCCAAATTTCCGGAGGAAGCTCTACAGGGGCAGAAGCTCGTGGGGAAATGGTGTGATTGGCGACAGATGTGCTTACGCCCGAATGACTGATAGAATTACCCATTTTGATTTTACCCCAATCGCGCTCATTTTTGATTGGAGTATTCTATCAATAATAAATCAAAAGTAAATCTATCGTAATCTTTCTGGTCGCCCTTTTTAGCCACCCTGTTTTGTTGATGGCTACACTAATTAGTGCCCATCCGGAAAGCGCTAACTTAACGACAGCATACGCGTGCTAAGTAGGTTATTCTCAAAAAGTCGAGCTCAGACTGGAATAAAGGTGCGCTTTGCGGGCAAAAGGCAAGATGCAAAATCGCTTGCGTTTCAGATTTTTAACGCAAAAAACGCAGTAAAAGAGTGTCTTTATCCAGAACTCATTAAGATGGCGCACTTGGTAAATCGGCAGTCGGACAGCGCAATATTGAAAGTAGAGACTGACACCAAAAATAGTGAAAATACGCAGAAATGGTTAGAAACCGTTCGGCATTATAAGGCGCTATTATGTAAAGTTATAGATCAAACGCGGCGTCGATTATTTGACGGTGAAAGTGTGCCAGCCACAGAGAAAATAGTAAGCATATTTGAAGAGCGCGCAAACCTTATTATTAAAGGTGAGCGAGATATTCACTTTGGGTATAAAGTTAATATAAGCACAATTAGCGGTGGATTTGTTACCCGTCTCACCATTGAAGATGGAAACCCAAATGACTCTTCATTGTACTTGCCCGTACTAGCTTATCACCAAAATCATTTTGGGTGTGTGCCAGATGATGTTGTAGCTGATGGCTGTTACGCTAGCCAAGAAAACGCCTTCGAAGCTAGGAGGGGGCAATAAAGCCAAGGAATTTACGTTTAACATTATTTCGTTTGTAGTTTATAAAACAATGTTCACTTAGGGCTTTTTCCAAGCTTTTAACCTTTCAAACCACGGTTGAAATGTAAAGCCATTATTTCTTGGTACAAATTGCGTCTCATATTTAATACCTGCCTTCAAGACAAGCTGTACCACGTTGCCCGTGCTTTTCCGCGCCGCTGTATGCGCCCCTCATTGACCAATTCACGCAATCTTACTTTCAGTGTGTTTTGGTTTGCTCCTGTGAGCTCCACCATCTGTGCAATAGTTAAATGCTCATGTTCTTTCAGGAGCTTGAGTACCTGAACAGAAAGCAGCGGTAATGAGCTATCGCTGGTTTCTTTTTCCTGTTTGACTTTAGCCGCAAGATTGGCTTTTTGTTTTTTCAGGCAGCGCAGGAAGAACCCCAACCAAGGCTCCCAATCTGGCGCATCATTCGTCAGTGTTGTTTGAGTGCACCGCAGCGCCTTGTAATAAAGGTCTTTATTCTCTTCAACAATACTTTCCAGAGACGCATAGGGTACGTATTCATAGCCTGCGCGTAATAGCAGCAAGGTCGTTAGAATACGCGATAATCTGCCATTGCCATCTTGAAATGGGTGAATGGCCAAGAGCACGACATTAAAAACCGCTATGATCAAAAGCGGGTGCATGGCCGATTCATCAAAAGCTTTGGCCGCCCACCTCACCAATGCCTCCATTTCTCTGGGTGTATCAAATGGCGTAGCCGTTTCAAAGACCACACCGATTTCACGGCCATCAGCATCCTTGGCCACAACATGATTGGGGAGTGTTTTGTACGTGCCACGATGACGATCATCCTTGGTGCTGTGACGAAGTAAAGTCTGGTGTAATTGACGGATATGGTTCTCGGTCAGATGAAGGTCTTCATAAGCCTGAAACACCAAATCCATTGCCTCAGCATATCCGGCAACCTCCTGCTCATCACGGGTTTTAAAGGAGGTCGAGCTGAGATTTGAAAGCAGCGTTTCCACCTGCGCATCACTAAGCTTGGCCCCTTCTATACGGGTAGAAGAGCCAACGCTTTCAATAGTGGCGACTTTGCGCAACTGTTGCAGCCGCTCTGGGGAGAGCGTCTTTAATGCCTGCCATTGGCCTTTGAACTCATCGATTTCAGCGATAAGCTGCAAAACATCCTGCCCAACGGTAATGCGCGGTTCTTTCATTGATACCTCATAGACTGGGGTGATACCCGATAATACCCGATAATACCCGATAATACCCGATAGCCCAGCATTATTTTTGACCATAGCCACGATCAAGCTGTGGCCAGTTTGTACCCATCCTTACCGGATGCCATCTCGCCTGGCGACATCATCCTCATTCCCACGCTGACTGTTCAACCTTTGCGGGAAGGCGGAATTACTATCAAGTTTTGTGAAGCGCATCACACTGATCGAACTATAAAAAAACTATCATTCGTTTCTGCGAACGATCACTTTATACGATTAATACTCACGTGATTTATTCGCAACAGGACTTAAAAAAACAATAAATAAAAGGATTTGTTATGTTTAGCAATATCGTTCAAAGCACGAGCACCGCCTTCTCAAGTTCATCGTCAAGCAACATGAATCATAAGCAGCAACAGCTTCAGCGACGCCACATGAACGCATCCGTTCTGTCAGCTGCGGAGCAACCTTCAACGTCTGCAAACCCGCGCTATAACAGCTTGCTCGCACTGCAAAGTCGTGATTTTAGGAGCGCGCCTGGCAGCAAACTTGTCTTATCAGACATAGGAGGCCTATTGGCGGGCAGTGGCAAAGACGATCGGCCCTTCTCAATTGGCATGCAAAAATCGTTTCATACTAAAATGGATCAATATTTGAAAGAAAAAGACAACAAAAGTGTTTCCTCTGTCTCCAGTCGAGGAAGTGGCATAACTCTTAAGGAAGTGAATGAAGATCGGGCATCCTGGATAAAAGAAAGAATGGAAGACGCCAAAAGCGTTGTGGATATCGTCGAAACAAATAAATATTTATTTATTCATGGTAAACTGATATATTCAATTTAAGGTTTACGATTACTTTCATATGCCCCAGTAAAATTCTTAAAAAAAGATGTGTGCATTGGATAGCTTCTTTAACCCGCTTGAAGGTAGACGTGCCATCGATCTACAACAATAAAATCTTTTGCATCAAACCGATACCATTTCAGTAAGACTTTCTTTTCTTCCATGTTTTAATCGATATAAGAAAGATACAAGATTGCTTGCGTTTGAATAGAGATAGTCAGAAGAGTATCAAGAATGAGGATGTGGTTAAAATTTAACAAATTGTTTGGTTGAGAAAGGTGGTGGGCTAGTAGCCACTGTGGCAAAAAGAGGAATGGTGCCCAGAGGCGGAATCGAACCACCGACACGGGGATTTTCAATCCCCTGCTCTACCGACTGAGCTATCTGGGCGTGGAGCGATATTAAACCGGTTGTTGCGGCTGAAGTCAAGTCCGTTGTGATCCCGATGTGACGCGTTTCTTAGCATAGATTTCTGAATGGGATCACCATCTTATGTTGGTAGCTTAACGGGTGGGTACGATGTTGGGATTTCACTTTGTGGTATCGGTAGGGGTATCCGCTGATTGGTTTGAGGATTGTTGTGAAGATTGTTGTGAAGATTGTGGCGGCGCGACGTACCCGTCGGCGTGGTCATAGCTTTGGTTTGTGAGAAAGCGTTCGCGCTGTTCGGCTAGGTAAGCCTGGGTTTCGGGTGCCATCAGGCTCAGGTGCTTTTCGTTGATTAACAAGGTCTGGTGTTTCAGCCAGGCCTGCCAGGCGTCCTTTGAGACATGTTCGTATATGGCTTGGCCGCTTGGGCCTGGGAAGGGCGGGCGCTCCAAACCTTCAAGTTGAGCGTGGTATTTCTGGCAAAAGACGTGTCGGGTCATGTGGACCTCCTTGGTGTGTGTGACCCATGCATTAGGGTGACTCATGGGTGAGTATATCGGATGCATTTGTGTGGTCATACTGTGTGGTCGTGTGACGCAAATAATTTTCGAATCAGTTGCTCAATCGGGGCGGCCAGACCAACCGTGAAAACTTGTTTTTCTGAAAACCAGCGTTGTTCGCGTGGCAAAACGTTGCCAAAAGGTGTGTCGGAGCGCGCGTCAAGCGTGACCCAAACTGGATTCATCTGCAAAACAAAATGACTGAAAATGTGCTGTTGTTGCGGCCAGCATGTCAGGCGGTAGTTTACGGTGATTTGTTCTTGACAGAAAGTCTTAAGAGCGGAAAGACTATCGAATTCAGGGAAGCTCCATAATCCACCCCAAATACCGTGTTGTGGTCGTTTTTCGAGTCCCACATGGCCACGAGGATCACGGATCATCAGAAAATGTGTGTGTCGAGTGGGTTTTGTGTCGGCTGTTTTGCGCTCAGGGTAGAGCGATTGTTGTCCGTGCGCGTGGGCTTGACATACGCTGGCGAGAGGACACTTGTCACAGTGCGGACGCTGGCGCGTACACAGACTCGCGCCGATGTCCATCATAGCCTGGTTAAAACGTTTGGCGTCTGCAAGTGGCGTGTAGTGGTGTCTAAGAGCCCAGAGGTGATTTTGTACTTCGCTCGTTTGTGGGAAACCTTTGACGCGATGCACGCGGGCCAGAACACGCTTTACGTTTCCATCCAGAATGGGAGCCCACTGGTTGGTGCTCAGACTGAGGATGGCTCCCGCCGTGGAGCGCCCGATGCCGGGTAGTTTTATCAGACTTTCTATCGTGCGCGGTAAGCGACCTTTGTGTTCAGCAACAAGCTGTTGCGCCGCTTTGCGTAAATGGCGCGCGCGCGCGTAGTAACCCAAGCCCGTCCACAGTTGCAGTACCTCATCTTCAGAAGCGGCAGCGAGTGCCTTGACAGAGGGGAAGCGAGACAGAAAACGCAGAAAATAAGGAATGACGGTCGAGACTTGCGTTTGTTGCAGCATAATTTCGGAAACCCACACGCGGTAGGCAGTGGGGTTGCGTTGCCAGGGCAGTGATTTGCGCCCATGCTCGTCAAACCAGCGCAGAACAGTGTCACTGAACACGGGTGCAGGGGTGCGTTTTAAGCTTGCGCGTACGGCGCGTTTTCGGGTCGAGGTGAGCGCCGCTTCTACGTTAAGCGTGTGGTCTGGTGTAGCCATGAGTGTGCTTGTTGTCCCTTTTTTGTGGTTATATTTTGTACTTATTTTGTATTCATATGGATGGCTGTGGTGGTGAGGTGTGCTCATCTTAGTACGCTGAGCCGCAAGCCTCCAGTCGTCCCAGCCGTGGTTCTGAGGGATGGGCTACGGTATACTGCGACGATTGGGCGAATCAGGCGATCACGGGCGATCGGTGACGGGTCTAAAGCCATCAGGGCATCTTTTTTCAGCTATTTGTTAGGGCAAAAAATAGAAAAGGATTCGGTTTCATGTCAGATCGAAAAGGTCATATCGCGCGACATACCAAAGAAACTCAAATTGAAGTAGAAGTGAACTTGGATGGATGCGGTGCTTGTCAATTGGATACGGGCGTCCCGTTTTTGGAACACATGCTGGACCAGGTGGCCCGACATGGTTTGATTGACCTGGCGATTCAGGCGAACGGTGATTTGCATATTGATGATCACCACACAGTAGAAGACATCGGTATTTCGCTGGGACAGGCTTGTGCGCAAGCTTGGGGCGAAAAGCGTGGTATCACACGTTATGGTCACGCCTATGTTCCGTTGGATGAAGCTTTGTCCCGCGTGGTCGTGGATTTATCCGGACGACCGGGTCTGGTGATGAATGTGCCGTTTACCCGAGCCACAGTAGGGGGCTTTGATGTGGACCTGTTTTACGAGTTCTTCCAAGGCTTTGTGAATCACGCCTTGGTGACCTTGCATGTGGATAATTTACGTGGTTCAAACACCCATCATCAGATTGAAACGGTGTTTAAGGCTTTTGGGCGTGCGCTGCGCATGGCGGTGGCACCCGATGCGCGTATGGGGTCGCAATTGCCTTCTACAAAAGAAATGCTGTAGTCCTTGATGTATCGGCGCTTTAGATCGAAGTCAATCACCTCGTCTGGTCTCGGGGAACTTGAGGAATAGGTATGTCGGAGTCGATAAAAAAATCGCTGGGGAATGTCCTAATCGTTGATTACGGGATGGGTAATTTGCATTCGGTGGCCAAAGCGGTGGTGCGGGTTGCGCCTGAATGTGATGTGATTGTCAGTCAAGATCCCAGTGAACTCGTGAAGGCTGATCGGGTGATTTTGCCGGGAGTGGGTGCGATCCGTGATTGCATGTCAGCCTTAACCGAAGGTGGTTGGGTGCAAGCGCTGCGAGAAGCGTGGTCGCGGGTGCCGTTCTTGGGGATCTGTGTGGGCATGCAGATGTTGTTGGAAACCAGCGAAGAAAATGAAGGTGCGACGGGTTTGGGGTGGTTTCCGGGGCAGGTTGTGAATATGGCTCGTGATCCATCGGTCGTGGGGCAGGGTCTTAAAGTGCCGCATATGGGTTGGAATCAGGTTGAGCAATCGATGGCGCATCCCATATGGTCTGGTATTCCCGATGGCAGTCGCTTTTATTTTGTGCACAGTTTTGCGGTGCCGTATGTGGCTGCTATGGCGGCTGAGGCATCGGTACTGGGGCGGGTGGACTACGGGCGTTCTTGGGTGTGCGCCTTGGCGCATGAAAACGTGGTGGCGGTGCAGTTTCATCCGGAAAAGAGCGCGCAAGCGGGTTTGACTCTGTTGCGTAATTTTATGCAGTGGCGGCCTTAATTGGCATCGTTGCGAGTAAAACGTCAATTACAGTACACGTTCAATACAGCACAAGTAAAATGTGAATAAAACTCAAGTGTAATGTGAATAAAATAAACCAGGTGGGTTAAGCATCATGTGGGTGATTCCAGCAATTGATATGAAAGACGGTAAGTGCGTGCGTTTGCGTCAAGGGCGCATGGACGAGGCGACGGTGTTTTCTGATTCCCCGGTTGCGGTTGCGGAGCACTGGATGTCGCTGGGTGCGGAACGCTTGCATGTGGTGGACCTGGATGGAGCCTTTGCGGGAAAACCCGTACACGATGAGGCTGTGAAGGCCATCGTGGAGTCTGCGGCGGGGATGACCATTCAAGTCGGCGGTGGGATTCGCACCCTGGATGCCGCCGAAGCCTATCTCCAATTGGGTGTGGATTACATTATTATCGGTACTCAAGCAGTGAAAGAGCCAGATTTTGTGGATGCAGCGTGCCGACAGTTTCCCGGTAAAATTATGGTTGGCTTGGATGCGGTGAATGGCCAGGTTGCGGTGCAAGGCTGGGCCGAGCTCAGCGAGCAGCCCGTTACTGAATTGGCCAAGCGTTTTGAGCAGTCAGGTATCAGTGCGATAATTTACACCGACATTTTGCGTGATGGCATGATGGGAGGCGTCAACCTAGAGGCAACGGCAGCGCTGGCGCGCGCGGTATCCATTCCGGTGATCGCTTCGGGTGGTGTGAGTCAACTTTCCGATATCGAAGCCTTGATGCCCTTGACCGCTGACGGTGTGGCTGGCGTGATCACAGGGCGTGCCATTTATGAAGGTGGTTTGGATTTGCAGGCCGCGTTGGCGTTGGTTTTAGCTGCATCTTAACGGCCATTGGCCGACTTTAGCGTGGCAATGATGGTGGGTTGTACTGCGTACGATTGGGAGACAAAGCGTGGGACTGGCAAAGCGTATTATTCCGTGTTTAGACGTCGATAATGGTCGGGTTGTAAAAGGCGTTCAATTTGTGGACATCGTGGATGCCGGTGATCCTGTGGAGATTGCGCGTCAGTATGATCAGGCGGGTGCGGATGAACTGACTTTTTTGGATATCACGGCCAGTCATGAAGCACGCGACACGACCTTGTCGGTGGTGGAGAAGATCGCGGGAGAAGTATTTATTCCTCTCTCGGTTGGTGGTGGGGTGCGTACATTGGCAGACATTCGAGCTTTGTTGAATGTCGGCGCCGATAAGGTTTGTATTAACACCGCAGCAGTGTTCAATCCCAGCTTTGTTCAGGCGGCTGCCGATCGATTTGGTGCGCAGTGTATTGTGGTGGCGATTGATGCGAAGCAAGTACAAAGCGATCCCCATCCGCGCTGGGAAGTCTTTACGCACGGCGGGCGTAAACCCACAGGCTTGGATGTGTTGGAGTGGTCGGAAAAAATGGTGCGTTTGGGGGCGGGCGAATTACTGGTGACCAGCATGGATCGCGATGGCACAAAGGCGGGCTTTGATAACGCACTGATGAGTCGCATTAGCCATGCGGTGACCGTGCCCCTTATCGCATCAGGCGGTGTGGGGACCTTGGATCATCTGGTGGATGGGGTGCTGCAAGGCGGGGCGGATGCGGTCTTGGCGGCCAGTATTTTTCATTTTGGCACCTACACCATTGAGGAAGCGAAGCGACACCTGCTGAAGGCTGGTGTCGAGGTTCGATTGTCCTAGTTTATTGCCCTAGTTTATGTCCTCGTCTCGTCCATGACTTTTTGATCGCGACGGCGGCGCAGGGTGATCAGCATAAGCGCGATAGCAAATAAAAGCGCCAAACTGATTACACTCATTCCTGCTCCGAGGCTGTTCGGTGTTATTAAGTTGCTCGCTCGGTTGCCGATGGTGTCGATAATGGAGTTACCGCCGATGACAACACGTACGCCATTGCCCACTTCCACCAACACACCACCGACTTGTACGGATACGCCATTCCCCACGCTGACTGAAACCAGGTTACCCACTTGCACAGCGACACCGTTACCCACGCGTACTGAGACGCCACCGACGTTTACCGAAATGGCACCGGTGAATGGGTCGCGTTCTATGATGGCGCGAGATTGGGATTGTCGCATTGCCTGCGCTTCTTCCGTGTAATCCAGTCGATGCGTGAGCAGATCATCGATGCGTATTTTGCCGTTGGAAAAATTTTCCAAATCGATGCGATACGCTGGTGATGCAAAATGCATGGATATGTTTTGCCAGCTTGGGTCGACCGTGAGTGTCCGCTCCGTAATTAATTGATCGTGCTCATCGTAAGCGCGAAGTCGCAGTGTGGCATTGGGCTGTTCGGCATAAAAATAGGTGGTCAGGCGCAGCGTGCCTGGCGCAAACTTTAAGCTGCTGGATTCGCCTGCCGCAATCGTCCACGTTAACTCGCCGGAAAGTGCTGGATTGGTGTCGTCCGCTGTTTCAAGAAAACCGTTAACGTAAGCGGTCGCACTCACGGGTTTAACTACCGTAAAATCCAGTGACTGTGAACTGTCCACGATGGCACTTAGTTTTTCGAAATCCTCATGATCGAGACTGGCGAGCGCAAAAGGACTCGTCAGCAATGGCAACACCCCTAATGCTAATAGACGGAAAAACTTCCAAAAACCGTTGCAGTATTTGTATTTGCTGCATTGTGTCGTTGTGGCGGGGATCATAATTGTGGTCCTTCCGCGTCTGCGGACGTAGTGAATACGATCGTCTTGCGGGGCGTTTGCTCAGTTTGTGACGGCGTACACACGGTGTTATCGCAAGCTTTATAGGCATAATGACGCGTTTATCTTGATGCTTGTGTTTCATATTGTAGGTGTTAAGTAATTCGTTTGTCGTTCGGTTCGATCGAACCATTTGCATTGGCGCTTTTAGGGTGGTCTTGCGTTACTGTTTTGTAAAAAAATAAAGATTTTCGGATTCGATTCAATAAAGTTTTATAAAGAAGTGCGGCGCTTCGTAACAAATTAATCTTGACTTATGTAGGCTGATATTTTAGGAATAGAGTATTGCTGATAATGCATCCAGTCGAGGGTGAGGCGTTGAGGGCAGGCGTGACGTGCTTGAGGTGGGGGACGTGGGGCGGCTGATAGCATGAATAATGCTTCTGCCGCCGCTGGATTTACTGTGTTAGAGTATTGCTGTGTTAGCGCATTGTTAAATACAACAGTGATGAATTACAACATTGTTGAGTTACAACAAAATAGCTTGTTTAAATCGAACTGATGGCTTTGAGCCCTTTGAGTAATGAAAGCGCTTGAAAGAGTTGATAGTCTTTTTCTGCCAGAGAGGGCGTTTCTTTGGCGCTGATGTCCCCCTTGCGTTCTTCGTCACTGAACTGGTTTGACAGATGTCCTCGTAGGTCCGCTTCTCGGAACCGATCACTGCTCGTATCAACACGGGTGATCGTCGCGGTTTCCACAGTGATATCGGGTATGATGCCCGTGGCTTGGATGGATCGACCTTTTGGGGTGTAGTAGCGGGCGGTGGTGAGTTTCAGGGCGCGATCGTTGTGCAGGGGCAGAACGGTTTGCACCGAGCCTTTTCCAAAACTGGTTGTGCCCATAATAATCGCACGACCATGATCTTGTAATGCGCCCGCTACGATTTCGGAGGCGGAAGCGGAGCCGCCGTTGATCAAGACGATAATCGGGATACCGTTGATCAGATCTCCCTTGCTGGCGCTAAAACGCAATTCTGAGTTGGGTAGGCGACCTTTTGTGTACGTCACCAGACCTTCATTCAGAAAAGTGTCACAGACCGCAACGGCAGCTTGTAGAACGCCGCCGGGGTTGTTGCGCATGTCCAGCACGAGCCCTTTTAAAGGCGCTTCGGGGGTGTGGATTTTTTTCAATTGCTCGCGCAATTCATCTGCTGTGTGTACTTGAAATTGAGACAAGCGAACGTAGCCGTAGGCCGGTTCGAGCAAGCGAGATCGAACGCTCTTGACTTGAATGACGGCTCGCACCACTGGGATCTCCAGCGGCTGCGTTTCGCCATCTCGCACAACCGTGAGCGTAATAGCAGTGCCGGGTTTACCACGCATCATGGAAACGGCTTGCTCAAGCGTCATTCCGTTAACTTGTTCATCGTCCAGTTTAATGATGAGGTCACCGGTCAGTACCCCAGCTTTCTCAGCGGGCGTATCGTCAATGGGGGTGATGACTTTGATAAAATTGTTTTCCATGCCCACTTCAATGCCGAGTCCGCCGAATTCTCCAGTGGTGTTAATTTGGAGGTCGTTAAAGGCTTTGGGATCCAGATACGCTGAGTGGGGGTCTAATTCAGAGAGCATACCCTTAATGGCGTTTTCCAGCAGTGTCTTGTCATCCACTTCTTCGACATAAGCTTTTTTGATGCGATCAAATATGTCAACAAATGTGCGCACTTCGTTAAGCGGAAGGGTGTTTTCGATTGCTTGTGCTGATTGTGTTACGGATAGGCTCAGAGCACTGATCAGGCTGAAGACGAAAACAGAGGCAGTAAACGGTTTTTTGATGGTGTATCGGCGCATATAAAATCATCTCTCAACTAGCGTGGTGCCCAAGTGAATGGGGCATCGAGGTGATGTGGGATCGTGAAAACATTTTTCGATCACTGTTATTGTGAACGCAGTCGCCCAAGAACATTCCCCACTTCCCAAACACTTTCCCCACTTGAGGTGTTGGCCCCGGAAGCGGGACGGTGGTTTCGGTCGCGTGGGCGGCGTCATTCTCTAAGCTTAACATATGAAAGCGATAGCCAGATGACTTGTCGATTCAAGTGTTGTGAATTCTGATGGGAATCTCGAATGATCGTCGCGTCCGCATTGTTTCGCAATCCACAATCCGCAATCTATAATCCACAACGTAATCCACAACGTAATCCACAAATAGTTCCATTATGGTTCCATAAAAGGTGTTGCGTTATTTTGATTTCATTTTGTCTTTTTGTGTTGTTTCCATAATTTGCTGTTGTTTCCACAGTCGACTACTCGTTACGGTTCGGCTAAGCAATGGTTTTACGGGGTGGAGCGCGCTAGCCAGTGCTGTGCGTTGGTGGGCTTGCCATTATGCCGAAGTTCAAAGTAAACCCCCGAAGTCGTTTGACCACCCGATCGGCCCACAGTGCCAATTTGATCTCCTGATTGAACGTATTTGCCGGCTTGATGGGTCAGGGAGTCATTTTGTCCGTAAAGACTGAGGTAGCCATTTCCGTGGTCGATGATGCACATCATGCCGAAACCGCGCAGCCAATCTGAAAAGATGATTTGGCCACCGTGTACGGCTTTGACGGCAGTGCCGGCTTTTGCGGCGATGAAGACGCCTTTTCGTCCGTTGTTTGAGCTCGGATCTTCGAACGCGCTGAGTTTGCCCTTAACGGGCCAGTTGAGTTTGCCTTTGTATTGGGCGAAGGGTTGTGAAGTGGATTGTCGGCTTTTCCAAGCAGCGAGTAATGCTTCCAATTGTTGGTGTTCTTTACGCAAACTGGCGAGGCTGGAACCCGTCGAGGATTGTTCATGGCGTAATGTTTTGGCGATTTTCTTTTGTTCCTGACGCAGTCGACTGAGGCGCGTGATGGCTGCTTTGGCGTCGGCTTCTTGGGAGGCTAAGGTTTGTGTAATGGTTTGCAGTTGTTCTTCTTGACTTTGTTTGCGCGCACGCAGAGCCAGAAGGTGGTTAAATCGGCGGTCTCGCGCTGCAATGATTGATCGGTGGTAAACCGCTATTTGGTCCCAGGTACCGGGTTGTTGCTCTGACAAGATGAGCTCAAGCGGTTGCGGGACGCCTTGTTGGTATGCGGCGCGCAATTGCTGTTTGAGCGCCGTTTCTTCTTGAGTCATTTGCTCGTTGGTTTGTTCAATGTCGGCCTGTAAAGCGCTGAGTGCCTGCTGTTGTTGCTGAAGATCGCTTTGCGTTGTTCGCAGATGGCTTTGTGTTTTGGACAAAGCCGATTCCAGTCGTTTGAGTGCTTTTTCTGTACTGCTGTAATCTTTTTCCAATTTTTTCTTTTTGCGTTCGAGCGCTTTGATTGCGGCGCTGGCTTCATGGATTTCCGTTGTATAGGGTGCTTGCGCGAAAGCAAGTTGTACGGGTTCAAAGCTAAAGAACGCGACGCTTACCAGTAACATCAACGAAACGGGTCGTAGTGTGTGGCGTGGCGTTTGGTGTCGTGTGTTCTGGAGTGAGTGAGAGAAAGTGTACAAAACGACGGGCTCCAAAAACGGGGTGAACGTTCAATTCAAAACGGTTTATATCACATCAATTGTTACATTAATTGTTGCATTTATCTCGCGTCTCTTTGCAGTCTGTGCGTGCGTGTTAAGCCGGAGCGTGAGGGTAGCCGGGGCTACCCTTTGTTTCGCCGAGAATGGCCACAGAGAATGGCCATCCCGAATGTTCAAAGCGAATGGTCATAGCGCGAGTTCACCGCGAGATGATAAGGCTTTTAGTATCGCGTGTTAAATCGCGTTTTAAGTCTATTGTTTAATGGGTTGTGGGTGTCGATAATACTCGACCCGTCATGGCTTCTGGCTGCGGTAACTCCATTAGACTAAGCAGCGTGGGCGCGATGTCGGCCAGTACGCCGCCGGGGGAGAGCAGTAGATCTTGTGGACCAACGTAAACCAGCGGAACGGGATCGCAGGTGTGTGCGGTATGGGGTTGGCCGGTCTCAGGATCAACCATCATTTCCACGTTGCCGTGGTCAGCAGTGATTAAACACTGGCCACCTACTTCGCTTAACGCGTCCGTAATACGCTTGAGGCAGCGATCGATGGTTTCCACTGCTTTCACGGCGGCCTCGAAGTTGCCCGTGTGGCCCACCATATCGGAATTGGCGAAATTGCAAATAATCCCACCATACGTTTGATTGCGGATGGCCTCGACCAGTTGATCGGTGACGGCTTCAGCGCTCATTTCTGGTTTTTCATCGTAGGTGCGCACGTCAGTGGGGGATGGGATCAGAATGCGTTCTTCGTTCGGAAAAACGGTCTCGACTCCGCCGTTTAAGAAAAAGGTGACGTGGGCGTATTTTTCCGTTTCGGCGATGCGCAGTTGTTTGATGTCATGGCGAGATAAGACCTCACCCAATGTGTCGTGTAACGATTCAGGTGAAAACGCTACGCGGGCTTTTGTGTCGGCTTCGTATTCGGTTAATGTAATAAAAGCTTTTAGTTTAGCGGGGGCGCTGCGCGCAAAGCCATCAAATTGCGATTCGGTAAAGGCTTGAGTCAGTTCACGAGCGCGATCAGAGCGGAAGTTCATAAACACCACGGTATCGCCATCCGCCACCCTCGCGGGTTGACCGATCACCGTGGGGCTGACAAATTCATCGGTTTCGTCTGCGGCGTAAGCTGCTTCCAAACCATCCTGTGCACAGGTTACGTGTCGTGTGCAGATGCCGTGGGTGATCAGTTCATACGCGGTTTGAACACGATCCCAACGCTTATCCCGGTCCATGGCGTAGAATCGACCAATGAGGCTGGCGATGCGGTGTTCGGGGTTTCCGGCCAGTAAGGCTTCGAAGCGCTCGAGGGTGTTTGCGGCGCTTTTGGGAGGGGTATCACGCCCATCCAGAAACGCGTGAATATAAAGGCGGGGTAGTCCCTCGTCTTTGGCCCATTCGCACAAAGCGGCAATGTGTTCTTCTTGACTGTGTACGCCGCCGGGTGAAAGTAATCCCATGATGTGCAGAGCTGTGCCCGTATCGCGGCAGGTCTCGATGGCGGTTTTGAGTGTGGGGTTATCGCGGAAGAGTCCAGTACGGATCGCGTGGTTAATGCGCGTTAGATCCTGATAAACGACTCGACCAGCGCCAATGTTCATGTGACCCACTTCGGAGTTGCCCATTTGGCTGGCGGGTAACCCAACGTCCTCACCTGAGCCTGAAACTAAAGTGTTGGGGCAAGTCTTGAGCAAGTGGTGCCAGTGCGGCAGATTCGCTTGCGCAATGGCATTGTGTTCGGTTTCGGGGCGATGCCCCCAACCGTCGAGGATAATCAGGGCTGTGGGTGCGCGTTGTGGCATGATATAGACTCCTTATTTGGTATCGTTCTGTTTTTAATAGCGTTTACTTTTGTCTCGATGCGCTTTGATATAGGATTATCAGTAGACCGACTGGGATGATTGTGTGGTTTGAACCCGTACGGAATGAATGACTTGATGCTGATGTTACCACAGCGCTGAGCATCACACCTGTGGTGGGCAGTAGGGCCCGGTTTTCGGGTAGAGTTTTATGGTAGAGTCGCGTCAGGCGAGCGTTGCCGTTATACTGTCCCGTTTTAAGCGGTCTTGCTGATTTTGTACTAAACGCTGTGCTGTGCTTAACACAGCGCTTAGCGGTGTTCGGTGCTTGCGCAGCATTCCTTGTTTTTTTCACTCAGGCCTGAAAATGAGGTCGCAAAAAACGGTGAGTAACTACCCCTATGGAACGTGCTATTGAGTTCGCCTTCAATCATGTTGACCTTGTTGGTCTTATGCTGGTTTTGCTGGCGGCGTTGTACTGGGTGGAATCTCGGCGTGCTGGTCAATCGGTTTCGCCGCAAATGGCGACGCGGTTGATTAATCAGCACGATGCCTTGGTTCTTGATGTGCGCCCGGCCAGTGAGTATGGCGAAGGGCATGTGACGGGAGCGGTTAACATTCCTTTTGATCGTATTACGGATCGCGCCTTGGAGCTGGATAAATACAAAGGTCGGATTATTATTTTGGTGTGTAAAATGGGCCAGCATTCTGCTGGGGTGGCGAAAACACTTCGTGGAAAAGGTTTTACGGATGTGCGCCGTCTCTCTGGTGGGGTATCGGGTTGGACGGCAGAGCAGTTGCCTTTGGTGAAGTCCTGAAAAGCCTGATCAAGTAGCTCAGGTCATATGCGCATCACTCCGCGAAGAACCCCGAGTGATTCACCGCATGATGGGGAGGAGAGGTCGATGGCGTGCTTGAGTGAGGCCTGGCGAAGGGCGGGTCTCTAAAACGTGAAATTTACTGAACATCAGCTTATAGGATAGTGATATGACGGATAAAAATACCGATTCGGCAGCACAATCATCAAGTGCGCAAGGCCAGTTCAACTTACAGCGTATTTACATTAAAGACTTGTCGTTTGAGGTGCCTGGAGCGCCGGCGGTGTTCCGCTCTGAATGGAAACCTGAGGTGCAGCTTGAGTTGAATAATCACGCTGAAAAAGTGGAAGACGGCATTTATGAAGTGGTGTTGACGCTGAATGTGACGGTAAAGAACCAAGAGAAAACGGCATTTATTGTTGAGTTGAAACAAGCGGGTATTTTCTTAGTTAAGGGGTTTGATCAAAAGCAGTTGCCGGTGTTATTGGGTAGTTATTGTCCAAGCGTGTTGTATCCTTATGCTCGTGAAGCCGTCAGTGATGTGGTGGGTAAAGGCAGCTTCCCACAATTATTGTTGGCGCCTGTAAATTTTGAAGCGCTTTTTGCTGAGTCAGTCAAAAATCAGCAAACTCAAGCGGCGAACTCGGAAAACTGATCGAATACGATGTGGCGTCAGGTGTTTAAGCAAAAATCCATTTGCCGCCACGCTTCGTACGCCATAATGGCGACCGCATTGCTCAAATTGATGCTGCGGCTGTCCGCTTGCATGGGCAGTCGCAACTGATTCTCTGGCCTAAGGCTGTCCAAGGCGTGCGAAGGCAGGCCTCGGCTTTCGGGTCCAAATAAGAACACGTCACCCGCTTGAAAATGGCACTGAGTGTAGGTGGTTTGTCCGCGCGTGGTGAGAGCGAAAACACGCTGTTCTTGAAAGGCTTGTGACAAGCTTGAGCGGAAATGCTCATAACTATCGTGAATGTGATAATCCACTTGGTTGGCGTAGTCCATGGCGGCGCGTCGCGCCGACCGATCGTGTAACTGAAATCCCAATGGTCGAATCAGATGAAGTTGCGCGCCGATATTGGCACATAAGCGACGGATGTTCCCAGTGTTTGGTGGGATTTCTGGCTCAAGCAAGGCAATGTGAAAAGGCGGAGTGTGAGAAGGTATGGTATCAGAAGGCATAGTATTAGAAGGCATAGTATTAGAAGGCATAGTGTGGAGTTTCCGGGCGTGGTTTGACGGTGTTGCTTAAATGTAGACATCCTAATTTAAACGGTTAAATTTAGCGCGTACACCGCAGTCTCTGTGGTCTGGTTTTTGATGGGTGAGATCGCGGACAATTAAAGCTTATCTATAGATGCTTGAATTTTTGCCAGTATCTTGCTAAACGTCGGCTGTTTTCCGTAATAGAGCAATTCCGTTGATTGAAAGGCTTGCTCGTACTCTTTCTTGGCTGCGGGATCGGCGATCAGGAAGGCATCGTTTTCGGCAATCTTGAGAATGTCATTCGTTCTGAATCGAGTCTTTTTTCTCTGGTGGTACTTAACGCCAAAGCCTTTAGATAGAGAAGTCCCGCCTTTGAGTTCAAAGCTAAAGCCCAGCGATGACAATTTATAAAGGCAGTGCATGATCCAATAATCTTTCTCCACCAACTGCGGAATAATGCCGCGTTCGCTAGCGACGATCTCGATAAGTTCGGGGAATTCCTCTAAGTGATGGAGGTACGGGAGATCAGCTGGCATTGGCGAAAACCGTATCAAAGTATTTTTTGCTTGCAGCGTTGGCATATTGCTTAACTGCCTGTTTCAGCTTTCGTGTTTCCATCTGCTGTGCCTTCTCGCGGATACGCGCGCGGACGGCATCCTGGTCTTCAGCCAATGTCTTTAAATTATTCACAAGGTCAACCAGCAAAAACTCATCGGAAAGTTTCTTAGGAAATTTGTATTTGCGCCGGAATTCAAATTTTCGCCCGCCAAGTTCAAACGTGCCATGGCGTTTATAGTTGTAAACCACTGTCTTGTTATAAAACTGCGTGGTACCAACGCCCAGTTGGTTGTAAGCGTTAGGGGAGGTCAAAAGGAAATCATCATCTTTCAAAAAAGTTTTGACCAGATCGATCTCGCTGGCTGGAACGGTGCCGAAAGTGGACTCCTTGGGGCAGTAATAGAGGCCGTTCCGGAGTTTCGTCAAAACGCCTTCTTCGACCAGTTCTCTGGCGTGACGATCCACGCTCCTGGACCATTGGGCCAAATCTGAGCGGCGATATACCGTACCAGGGTGTAAATGTCGTTTAAGCAGGTCTAGGCGTTTCATGATGATGCTTCTCTAGTTTACTAAATGTTAGGGTAATCGCCTCAGTGTGTCAAATATTTGATTAAAAATTCATGTAAATATGTACATATCTATATGATATTTAAGATATATAAAATTTATCAACTTTTCTGATAGTGGGATTGTCAGATCACTTCCATGCCCAGTGTAGGCCAGGGAGCGTCGTTTCCTTCATCGCTCAGTACTCGACATCAAAGGATCATTTGATATGTTTGTTGATTAAACGATCAAAAATAGCATTCTTTGCATCCGTTTCTTCAGGTGCTTTTTGTGAGTCAAAATATTCCGGCATTTGTTGATATTCGAGATCATAGAAAGTCGCGCTATTCAAAGTCATTGTATCCATCAGATTGGTTTACAATTTCAGTGTGCTTGTTCGGCCTATCACATCATACAGGCTTGAAAACAGAAAATTTCGGGTATATGGTTTCTCCGTGTTGAGACCAATCGCAGCGCGTTCATCATGATAGTCATATCCTCAAAAGTCAGAGATTTCATATCAAAAAGGAAACGGATAGATGACGTCTGCATATGCGTCGTATCATTCCATTACGGAAATCATCGGCGATTTAGTGCGCATTCGGGTGCCACTGCCGGAGCAGGGTGAGTCGCCGATGATTCGGCTGGATGATCTGGCCGTCTTGATGTCGGATCATCAAGGGCCACGTTTAGCACAGGTTATTGAAATACACTGTAATATTGTCACCGTACAAGTCCTGGATTCCACCAAAGGTTTATCGACGCAAACCAGTGTTCGATTTTTAGGTTACCCGATGCAAGTGGTGTCGAGCCGTGCCGTATTGGGGCGTGTGCTGGATGGTAAAGGTGAGCCACTGGACAAAGGGCCGAGTTTGCAGTTTGAACCTCGTATCGATATTGGTGGCCCTTCGGTGAATCCCATGTGTCGGGTGTTGGCGTCGAAAATGATTCGGACCGATGTCCCCATGATCGATGTTTTCAATTGCTTGGTGGAAAGTCAGAAAATTCCGATTTTTTCCGTTTCGGGAGAGCCGTACAATGCTTTATTGGCGCGCATTGGCATCCAAGCGGATGCCGATATGATCGTGTTTGGGGGCATGGGCCTGGTGTTCGATGATTTTTATTTTTTTCGTCAACAATTTGAGCAGGCCAATTTGTTTTCCCGCGCGCTGATGTTTGTGAATTTGGCTTCGGATTCCATTATTGAGCGTCTGCTGGTGCCTGATATGGCGCTGGCGGTGGCACAACATTTTGCTGTACATGAAGGGAAGCGTGTGTTGGTGCTGCTGACTGACATGACGGCGTATGCCGATGCGCTCAAGGAAGTGGGCATTGCCAATGATCGTGTGCCGTCCAATCGAGGCTACATGGGTGATTTGTATTCTCAGTTGGCGAAGCGCTACGAAAAAGCCTGTGATTTTGCCAAAGGCGGATCGGTCACTATTTTGTCGGTGACCACTATGCCGGGCAATGATGTGACGCATCCTGTGCCGGATAATACGGGTTACATTACCGAAGGTCAGTTTTATTTGCATAACGGTCAGTTGGACCCTTTCGGTTCGTTGTCTCGACTGAAACAATTGGTTATTGGAAAACAGACGCGTGAGGATCACGGTCAGGTGATGAACACCATGATTCGCTTGTATTCGGAAGCGGTGACAGCCGAGCAAAAAGCCGCCATGGCCTTTGATTTGTCGGATTACGATCAGCAGTTGCTGCGGTTTGGCAAATTTTTTCGGCAGCGATTTATGCAATTAGAGGTGAGCATGCCTTTGGAAAAAGCCTTGGATGCGTGCTGGAGCTTGATGGCGACGTGTTTTCGTCCTGAACAATTATTGATGAAGCAGAAGCTGATTGAGCAATATTTTCCGAATGACCCACGATGATGAGTGAACGTTAAGGTATGGCGCGTCTGCAATTATCAAAAGCAACGTTGTCACGTGAACGGCAGAACTTGGCTTCCTACAAGCGCTACTTACCGGCTTTGGAAATGAAACGGCAGCAATTGCGGCAGGCGTTAAAAGACAGAGAAGCACAGAAAGCCAAGCTGCTGTCGGAGATTGAAGAGACGATCCGGCGCGTAGCGACTGATATTCCCATGTTGGCCGATAGTGGTGTGGATCTGGATGGGGTGGCGCAGCTGGATACGGTGCTCACCGAGGAAAAACGTTTGGCGGGTGTGCCCGTTCCGGTCGTCAAAACCATTACCATTACTCCGCTCGAGTGGCCGATCATGCAAAAACCGCATTGGGTAATGCCTGTGCAGCAAGCGTTAATGTCACTCATTCGGCTTCGGGTTGAAAGCGAAGTGTTGGCCTTGCAAGTGGAGCGCTTACGACAGGCTTTGCGCAAGATTACACAACGGGTGAATTTATTTGAACGCGTGTTGATTCCGAAAACACAGTCCAATATTAAACGCATTGAGGTATACCTGGGTGATCGTGCGCGTGAAGCCGTGGTAACCGCGAAGATTTCTAAAAAACGTCTACACGCTGTGTTGGCGAACGCCGAAAACCAAATAGGATCTGAACGTGAAGCAGGAGGGATAGTGCCATGAGTATTGCTCGCCTGAAGAAGATCACGGTGGCGGGAAGTTTGACGCAACAAGCCGATATTATTGCGGCTTTGCACGCTTATGGTCGTTTTCATATTATTGATCAGCGTCATCCCATATTACCGGATGAAGCAGCCGTTTTACCGCGTGATCAGAAAGCGAGTGAAGCGCTGTTGTATTTGCAACTCAGCCGATACAAACGCCAGGCCATACGGCAGGATGCCCGGTTTGATTATCGTGCGGTTGTGGATCAGGCGCTGTCATTAAAGCAGCAGCAAAAAGAGCTTGAGGATGCGCGCCGGGTGCTGCGGCGACGTCTGGCGATTGTGCGACCGTGGGGGTATTTTCAATTTCCGCCACAGGCGTATGTGAATGTATGTCGGTTTTGGTTTTATCGCTTGCCGCTCCATTTTCGGCGTCATTTGAAGACGGTGGAATTGCCTTGGCAAATCGTTGGACAAAGTAATACACGTCTGCATGTGATTGTCATTAGTCCGGATGAACCCCCGCCTGCATTATTACCCGTAGCACGCGAGCACGTGGGCTCAAAAACCTTGGCGGAGTTAGAGCGCGATGAGCAGGCGGTGCAGGCACAGCTGGAAGAGGTGTTGGCGCAACGTCAGAAATTGACGGCCTATCTGTTTCTGATGCAACGGCATCAAATTCAGGCTGACAATCAAGCTTATTTTCACTATGTTATGCAGCAGACGCAAAAATGGGAAGGTTTTTTTACTTTACAAGCCTGGTTGCCCATTCAAGATCTGCCTTCGCTGAATCGTTTGTCCCAGGAGAAGGAATTTGCCTGGACGGCTGAAGATCCGCAAAGTATGGAACAAGCGCCCACCTTGTTACAACCCATGAAAGGATTTAACGCGGGGGCCCGTTTAGCGGGGATTTATCAGTTGCCGGGGTATCGTGGCTGGGATCCTTCGGTGCATCTTTATCTGTGGTTTTCCCTGTTTTTTGCCATGATTTTGTCAGATGCGGGTTACGCCATGGTGCTGGGTGTGGCGTTGGCTGTCAGATGGCGATCTTTGGGTGTGAGTCAGGGGAGGGTGGTGTTTCGTGCTTTGCTGCGGTTTATGGTGTTCGTGGCAACGGGCTGGGGGATCTTGGTTGGCAGTTATTGGGGTTTCAGTCCGCCACCGGAGGGTGTGCTAGCGCGGTTACATGTGCTGGATATGTCGAATTACGACACCATGATGAAAGTGGCTGTTGGGATGGGGGTGCTTCATATTGTGGTTGCGCAGGTGTCGGTGGCGGTGCAGCAGGGTTGGCGTCGCCTGTCCCATTTGGCGCGGGTGGGTTGGATGATCTTGGCGCTCGAAGCTTTCTGTATTTGGATTTTTTCGGGCGAGACGGAATCCACCTCACCGTCTGCGTTGTTTGATTCGTATGGTTTTGAACTGTATGGTTTGGGGGCTGTGGCCATGGGTTTTATTGTGTTATTCAGTGGTTCACAGGCGGTAAATTCCGCCGAGCACCTCATGCAGCGCCTGTTCAGCGGTGTGTTGGCGCTGACTCGTGTCACCGCGTTGTTTGGTGATGCGCTCAGTTATCTGCGTTTATTTGCTTTGGGTCTGGCCAGCGCATCGTTGGCCATGACCTTCAATGAATTGGCGCTGAATGCCTTTCACATAGGTGGAATGGGCATGTTGGGTGCTGTGTTAATTTTGTTACTGGGTCATGTGATTAATTTGGCATTGGGCATACTCAGCGGTGTGGTGCACGGATTGCGTTTGAATTTTATCGAGTTTTACAACTGGGCCGAGCCTGGAGAAGGTTATGCCTTTACCCCTTTTGCCCTCAAGGAGGCGGTGTATGAGTGAATGGGTGATCATCCTTGGTTGGCTGGGCATTTTTGCACCGGTGGCATTGGGCGCGATTGGCAGCGTTTATGGATGCGCGGTTGCGGGCCAATCGGCCATGGGTGCTATGTTGGAAACGGAGAGTGGTTATGGGCGTTTTATTGGTTTGTCCGTATTACCCTCTACGTTTGTGATTTACGGTATTGTGTTGATGTTTGCATTGCGAAGAGTGGTCACAGTGGCGAATGGCAGTGGTTTGTTCGCGATCGGTTTTCTAGCTGGTCTCGCGCTGTGGTATACCGCCGTTTGGCAGGGGCGCTTGTGTGTAGCCAGTATTAATACGAGTAAAGAAAAACCAGATGTGTTGGCCTTGTCCATGACACCGATTGCTTTGGTCGAAGGTTTTGGCGTTTTTGTGTTTATTTTTGGATTGGTGTTGGCGGGCGGCCTAAGTGGCGAGGGGGTGACGGGGTAATGCCTCATGAATCAGAAGTCATCGCTCAAGGCGTCGATGAATTGGTGCGTCGCCTGCGCCACGAAGGTGTGGAAGCGGCGCAACGGGAATCCGACGCGATTTTGGCGGAAGCGCGTCAGCAGGCGCAGCGCATCGTGGAGGAAGCGCAGCAGCACGTTGTAGCGTTACAAGCAGAAAGTCGTGAACAATTGCGTAAAGAAAAAATGGCTGCCGAAGAAGCGTTGTCGCACGCGTATCGGGATTTGATTTTGGACATGAAAAATCGCTTGTTGTAGCGCATGGCGGTCGATGTGCAGGATCTGGTGGGGGCGCGCTTGGAGAACCCGCTGTTGTTGGAAAAAATTATAGTGGAATTGGTCTCGCGAATGGCGCAGGACATACCGATTGCCGATGAGGAAAAGGTGGAAGTGATTTTACCCAAAGCATTGGGGCAAGGCGAGACGTCCTGGGATCCGAGTTCAGCGAAGACGGGGGTGTTGGCGGATTTGATTCGTCAGGTAATGACCCAGGTGCTGCGCGAAGGCGTGACTTTTTCGCTTGCTAAAGATGACAAGCGGGGTATTCGCCTGAAATTGCTTGAGAGTCAGGTGCAGCTGTCGGTTACGGATGAGGCGATTGCGGAGCACTTGCTCTATTATTTGCACCCACGTTTTAAGGCGATGCTCGATGGCATTATTCGCTGATGACTCTGGGTTGAAGGGATTCAGTTTAAGGCGTGCTGGATGGATCAGGCGTGATGAATACAGTCTGTTGTTGTCGGCATTACCGCGCCTGCCTTATCGGCTGACATCCGAGCCTGTACCCATTTCGCGTACCCGTCTGTGGGCGCGTTTGGATTTACTGCACACTGAGCATCGGCAGATATTGAAACGGATTATCCACGTGCTCAGTTGGGAGATTAAACCTCTCGCCCCGAAGCATAAAGATAAAGTATTGCAGGCGGATACTCAGCGCTTGTTGGCTGATCTGGATTATACGGCGTTGGGATCCTTGTTAAGACAGCGTTTGGATTTGCGCTCTGTGGTAGCGGCTTTGCAATATCGTCTGCAACACCCCGATCAAGCACCGCAAGGCGATTGGACGCCCAGTTCGTTGCGCTCAATGATACAGCGTAAGTGGCATCAAGCGGATTTTGGACTCAGTGGCCAGTTTCCGTACGTATTGCCGGTGGCGCAAGGGATGCAGCAGCACGAAACGTTGCAGGTGGAAAAAACGGTGTTTGAGTGGTTGTTGCGTCAGTTGCGGTGTCATGCTCAGCGGGATACGTACAGTTTTGTGGCGGTCGTGATGTACTGGATGCAATGGGATTTATTGGATCGCTGGGGGCGTTACCACGAACAGGCGGCGGCGCAACGATTGGGGAAACAGCTTGAGCAGTGTTTGGCCAGTCCGGCGTTTACTGATCTGCTTTCTTTGTAAACGATGATTCCGCTCATGGGCTAATTGAATTATGGTTGATTTATTTTCCTCAGAATTACAGTCCGATCAACATCGATGGCAGGCGCGTGTGTTGGCGGTTCAAGATGGCTTAATTACTTTGGAAACTTGGGCGGACGAGACGGGGATTTCCCCGGCATTGACAAAAAACGCCGTGGTGCATGTGTTGCCTTCGCGTCGAGGTCCTGATGAGCGCCAAGAGCGACTCAAAGCTGAAATTTTGCGTATTCGTGGCAATCGGGCGGATGCGCAGGTGTTCGAAAGTACACATGGGGTAGGGGTGGGCGATTGGGTTGAATTGAGTGATGAGCTGCTATCCGTTGCGTTGGGGCCGGGTTTATTGGGATCGGTATACGATGGTTTGCAGAATCCCTTGAACGATTTGGCGGTACAGTATGGCACGTTTTTGCCGCGTGGGGTGGAGTTGCCAGCGCTGGATTTGCAGCGGCTGTGGTTGTTTAAACCGGTGTTGAAAAGTGGCAGCCGTGTCAAAGCCGGACACGTTCTGGGGACGGTGACCGAAGGGCGGTTTGAGCATCGCATTATGGTTCCTTTTGATTTGTCGGGTGACTGGGAGGTGGATTGGATACGTGAGGGCAGTTATCGAGTCAGTGAGGTGGTGGCGCAATTACAGAATCAAGCTGGCCAGCAACACGCCATTCATATGCAGCAGCAATGGCCCATACGTCGCTCCATTTCTCATACCTTGGTGGCGCAATCACAAGCTCAACGTCTTTATCCACAGCAACCCTTGGTGACCACCTTGCGTTTGATTGACACGTTTTTTCCCATTGCCAAAGGCGGGACGGGTTGTATTCCTGGTCCCTTTGGGGCGGGCAAAACGGTATTGCAAGGACTGATTGCGCGATATTCCGATGTCGATATTGTCATTATTGTGGCGTGTGGTGAGCGCGCGGGTGAGGTCGTGGAAACCATACAGGAATTTCCGTCTATGCCTGATGCGCGAACGGGCGGAACATTGATGGATCGGACCATTATTATTTGTAATACCTCTTCCATGCCGGTGGCGGCGCGGGAAGCTTCCATTTATACCGGCGTTACCTTGGCGGAATATTATCAGGCGATGGGATTTGATGTGTTGTTAATTGCGGATTCGACTTCGCGTTGGGCGCAAGCCATGCGCGAGACCTCGGGGCGTTTGGAAGAAATTCCCGGCGAAGAGGCGTTTCCAGCTTATTTGGACTCAGCGATCAAAGCGGTATACGAACGAGCCGGTGTGCTTCAGCGTCAAGATCAACAGGAAACGACTGGCACTTTTACCATGATTGGTACGGTCTCGCCGGCTGGGGGTAATTTTGAAGAACCGGTTACCCAGTCAACCTTGGCAACCGTAAAGACGTTTTTAGGTTTGTCCACTGAACGCGCTTATCGTCGTTTTTATCCAGCGATCGATCCGCTGTTATCTTGGTCGCGTTATCTTCATCAGCTGCAACCCTGGTTTGATCAGCACCGAGAGGCAGGCTGGGTTGAACGAGTAAAAGCCATGCTGTCCTTGCTGGCGGAAGGTGAAGATATTGAGCGGATGATGACCGTGACCGGAGAAGAGGGCGTATCGCGAGAAAATTTCATTCGTTTTTTACAAGCTAAATTGGTGGACAGCGTCTATCTGCAACAAGATGCGTTTGATGCAGTCGACGTGTCTACGCCTATGCCGCGTCAACAGGCATTATTGGGTTTGTTGGAAACCGTGTTGGCACAACAGCCTACGGGGCTTGATAAAGCACAGTTGCGAGATGATTTTACTCAGTTGGTTGCTTGGTTCAAAAATCTGAATTACTCGTCTTGGCCTGGCCCTGAATACGATCAGTTTGAAAATAAAATTTTAAGTTGGATTTCGAAAGCGTAAGAAAATGAAGAAGGTGTAAAGAAGTCTATGTCGTATGATCTGGCTACCCGCAAGCAAATCGATCGACTGCTCACGGGTAGCTGCTGTGCTCGAATTAATGATGGTTAGTTCCGGTTTTGAACATGCTGATTCGATCAAATAATTCGGCGTTGATATCGTGTAATTCCGAGTTAAGCGTTTTGGCTTGTTCAGTGATCGTAGCCGTATTGGTGGCCATCATTGAGACATTTTCGATGTTGCGTGAAATGTCAATGGTGGTGGCGCTTTGTTCTTCTGTGGCGCACGCAATTTGATTGCTCATGTCGATGGTACGTTGTATTGAAGATTGTATGGTGGCCAGTGCGTTCTGAACTTGACCAGCGTTGGTAACACTTTCCCCCAGCTTTTGATGACCTTCTTCTACTGTGCTGACCGCCAGCTCCACGCCATTTTGCAGGCTTTCAATGAGACCATTGATTTCTTCTGTTGCCGTTTGGGTACGTTGAGCGAGTGTGCGGACTTCATCAGCTACCACAGCAAAACCACGACCTTGTTCACCCGCTCGGGCTGCCTCAATGGCGGCATTCAAGGCCAGTAAATTGGTTTGCTCGGCGATGTTGCGTATGGTGTCCAGAATACTGCCAATGGATTGACTGTCGTTGCCGAGTTTATTGATGGCGTCGGATGTTCTCTGGAAAGCGGTATCCAGTTCGTGGATCGCTTGTACATTACTCTCAACGGTTTTAATGCCTTCACTGGAGGCGCGACCACATTCATTCGCCGCGTTGGCGGTTTCATTGGTATTTTTGGATACTTCTTGTACCGTCGATGCCATTTCTTCCATCGCAACGGCAACGGACTCAATCGCCGCTTTTTGTTTTTCCATACTGTCAATGGATTCGTCTGATATGTGGTTGAGTTTTTCAACGGAATCGCGTGCGCGTCTTGTTGTTTCGCGTGTGGCAACATAAATTTCTGAAAATGTTTTCACCATTGAATTAAAAGCCACGGCGATGTCAGCGATTTCATCTTCACCGGAGGTGGGTACACGGTAATCCAAGTTCAGGTCTTTTTCTACGGAGTGGATTCCACTTTTCAGGCCATTCAGTCGACTGATTATGCGTTTATGCGAATACAAATAAGTGATCAAGGCGACGCCGATGTTGAGAATCAGTATGAATAAACCTGTGGTATTCAGTCGGTTTATTTTGTTATTTGAAATCTCTTCATACATTTTGACCGCTTCGTTTGATTTCTGCAGTAGGTTTATAGACATGTCATTTAGCTTTAAAAAAGTGTCGCGATTGTTGGCGCGCGGATTCTCTTTTGTAGTGTTTAATAAAATCTGAAAATCGTTCCACAGTTGCGATACTTCGTACAGTTTTTCCTTTATGTTTGTCGGTGCAGGGGGAACGCCGTTCGCGCTGTTGCCTTGGATGAGTTTGCTCAAAGAATCGTCGAATAGAGTCAGCGTTTTGGTGAAGCTGTCACTCATTGGTGCGCCTTGCTGAACGAGTAAAAATTCTTTCATTAATTTTTGTGTCAACATTCTCTGTCGACCTGCTGTGTTGATGACTTCGCTGTCGGTTTCTGCCGAAGTTATCCAGAGGTGGAGCGCGCCATAGGAAATGGCTGCCAACGTGGACATGACGAGAATGATGCCAATGATGAAGGTGCGAACTTGTAAGTTATACATGTTTAAACATCCTGGTGGTGTGCGACTACTGATATATGACGCGTTACACGCTGGCGTGATCAAGTACGCCTGGGCAGTACTGCATGACATAATTGTAAGTGTAGTATTAATATTTATAGAGTTTGATGTGCGGTGTGGTTTAGTTTTCTGGTTTTCTGATTTTCTAATGAGCGGGGAGTGTTTTTGTTTTAAAATGCATGCGTTGGCATTGCGCTATCACCTGCATCGCCTTGTGCCAGTATAGCTCTGCGCCAGTATCGTTTCGCGCCAGTGCCGTGTTGCGCGGCTATCCCTTTTTGTGAAGGTTGTGAAAGTGATTATTTCGGTAAACGCGAACTGTCCGTGTTGTTATTGCTCGGTGTTTTATTCTGCTGCATCGTCTTCCGACGCCGAGTCTTCCGCTTTGGGGTTGGCGCGGACTTTTGCCAAAGCGGTTCCCAATAAAAGACCGCTTTCGAAGAGTAGCCACATGGGGAAAGCCAGTAACGTTTGCGAGAGCACGTCTGGTGGCGTGAGCAACATGCCGATCACGAAGCAGCCAATGAAAACGTAGGGACGTTGGCGTTTGAGTTGATCGGTGTTGACAACACCGGAAAGCAGCAGTAAGACAGTGGCAATGGGGATTTCGAACGCACAACCAAATGCAAAAAACAATTTTAGTACCAATTGCAAGTAACTGCTGATGTCGGGAACAGGCAAAACGCCTTCAGGTGCGGTGCTGACTAAAAATGTCAAAATGAGATCCAGGACGACATAGTAGGCAAACGCGATGCCGCTGTAGAACAGTAAAATGCTGCTCAACAGTACGGGTAGGGCGATGCGTTTTTCGTGTGCGTATAAGCCCGGAGAGATGAATAGCCAGAGTTGATGCAAAATAAAGGGGACGGTAACAAAAATGGCGACAAAAAAAGTGAGCTTAAAGGGCGCGAAGAACGTTGCGGTGGGGTCGATCGCTTGCAAGTGTGAGCCAACGGGTAAAGCGTTCAACATGGGTTGCGCAACAAATAGGTAGATGTCGTTGGCGAAATACACCAATCCTATAAAAGTAGCGATCACGAATGCCAAGCTGCGCAGCATGCGCTTGCGCAGCTCCAGAAGGTGATCCATCAGTGTCATGGCATTTTCACTACTCATGGGGTTTGTGCCCCTGCTCGGTCTTGTGATCGGATGTGGGTTGCTCTGCTGTCTGCGGTACTGATGTAACCGGTTCTGATGCAACAGGTGCTGGCTCTGGCGCCGAGGCGATGGGGTCGTGGCCTTCGGGAATTTCTGGGTATTCCGGGGCTGGTGTGTGTTGTTGCGGCGTTTTACGTGGTGGGCGTTTGCCGTGGAGCAGTTCCTCACGCAGCAAGGATTCTTGCTCTGTTAACTTTTCTTGAATGTCATTGAGACCGGCTTTTTCGAGTTCGCCTTTGATTCGCGTGCGTAATTCGTGGGCTTTGACTTCGTGTTCCACGCCAGTTCGAATGTCGATAAAGGTGCGCTTGGTTTTGCTGATCCATGCGCCGATCAGGCGTGCGGCTTCTGGTAAGCGTTCCGGACCCAGAACAACCAGCCCAACGATCAACAGTAGAAGCATTTCGAACATGCCGATATCAAACATTTGTGTTTCGAATCCTGGTAGAAGAAAGGCAGGTGGCGCACACGTTAACACGTCGCAGTTGGTGTTACGCGGAGAACCTTGATTCATTCGCGATTCGAGTGGGAGTTCGGCGCGCGCTGGCTTCGAGCATCCCCCATTCGTGTGTCAATCTGTGCATCACCAACAAAAAGCGGAACCCTTCTTTCTTTCTGCTCTGCGATAATGTGATTACTTTGTTTTACGATCTTGCTGTGGCGTTAGTTCGGGTTGTGATGAAGCTTCGGGTTGTATAGGCGCTGATTCGTTTTTTGCCGCCTTGAGTTTGTCTGTGTGTTCTGGTTCAGATGTGTCTGCTGACTCGACAACTTCTGACTCGGCATCTTCGTCTTTTTCTGAGATGCCTTGTTTGAACCCTTTGATGGCTTCGCCGAGATCGTTGCCAATGTTGCGCAATTTCTTGGTGCCGAAAATGGCAAAAACGATGACCAAAACGATCAGGAGTTGCCAAATACTGATGCCGCCTAAACCCATACGTTCACTCCCGTTTACTCGTTTGAACTGCTTTGGCTTCGTGTATGTCTGACTCGGACTCTTGTAAATCCTATCTTCAGAAAGTATATGAGCTGTTTCGACTGCGTGTTGGGTTAGATTGTACCGCAAATTTATAACATCGTTAAAACGTGTGTCATCTTGCCTGTGAACTGATGTGTTAACACGCAGATAATGCGCTCATTATGTATGGAACGTAAATAGGGGGTGCTGTTGCAAGCTTCCACGGGAAGCGGGTATCCCGTTATCGGGCGTCACCCTGCGCGGCGTCATCTTTTTGACGCTGCGCCTTTTCTGTATGACCGGATGTGCCCTGACGTTGGCGCAGAACGTCGAGCACTTTATCGATTGGGATACCCTCGTGGGAGAGCATAACCATTGTGTGGAACCATAAGTCAGCCACTTCGTTTACCAGGGCGTCTTCCGTCTGAGCGTGATGTGGGTTGTGATCTTTGGCGGCGAGAATGACCTCTGTGGCTTCTTCGCCAATCTTCTCCAATATTTTGTTCAAGCCTTTGTGATACAGGCTGGCTACGTAACTGTCTTGGGGTTTGTGCTGTTTTCGCGTGATCAGCGTTTGTTGGAGGTCGTGTAAAAGGGTGTCGCTGTTGCGTTGATTCATGGTGTGGCCTTCTGAGTATG
>JARRRL010000002.1:30789-34314 GCA_037380725.1 Gammaproteobacteria bacterium
CGAAGCAACGCGAATCCCAGTAGTACGCAAGCCGAGGCGGCGGCAAGGCTAAACGAACCGCTGAGCGTGACTCCATGGAATAGGCCGATTAATACGGCTCCGCAGGCGATGGCGCGTTGAGGCCATTGCCGTTGATATCGGGCCAAGACTAATTGGTTTTGCGCCAGCGCGTGCAGTTGTTCTAACTGGTATTGTTGTTGTTGACGTTGTCTCGTTAACGCATCTTCCAATAAATTAGGCAGTTGCGGAAGTTGTTCCAGCCAGCGAGGCAGTGTTTTTTCCAGTTGATGAAACAGAGCGCTTGGCCCCATTTTTTCTCGCAACCACGCTTCCAAGAGTGGCTGACCAATGGAAAATACATCCAATTCAGGATCCAGTTGCTTACCCAAACCTTCGACATGAATGAGCGTTTTTTCCAGCAGCATGAATTGCGGTAGCGCTTGTAGATCGTAGTCTCGAGCTGCCTGAAACAAGCTGATGAGCAGTGGGCCGAACTCAATCTCGGCCATGGACTGGTTTAACAGGGGGCTCAACAGTGTTTCAAGCGTCTTACCCAGCGCGTGGGTGTCTGTGTGCGGGGGAACCCAGTGACCGGCGACCATTAATCGGGCAACCTGCGTGAAGTCGCGGCGTAATAAAGCCAGTAATTTACGAGCCAGTAGCAGTAAATCGCGTTCGCTGAGGCTGCCGACAATGGCGCAATCCAGAGAAATATAACGCGGGTGTTGTGGATCGCTGACGTCAACGTGCACGTTGCCTGGGTGCATGTCGGCATGGAAGAAGTTATGGCGGAACACTTGAGAGAAAAAAATCTCAACACCGATGACGGACAAGTGCTTGAGATCCACGCCACGCGCCGTGAGGGCTTTGATGTCATCAATGGGAATTCCAAAGGTGCGCTGCATCACCGCTTCGAGTCGGAAGTCGAGTTCGTTGGTGATGATGGTGTCGTATTGCTGCACAATGTGTTGAATGTGAAAGCGTCGTATATTGGGAAGACAGCGGTCTAGGATGCGGCTCAAACTGTGCAATAAGCGTAAATCACGCGCAACGCTTTCTTCGATTCCGGGACGCCGTATTTTAATGACCACCGGTGTGCCGTCTTTTAAGGTGGCGGCGTGCACTTGCGCCACCGAAGCGGCGGCGAGTGAGTTGGGGTCGAAGGTGCTGAAATCATGACCGATGGGATGGCCGAGAGTGGTTTCGATCAGCGCTTGTGCGCCGTGAAATGGCGTGACGGACTCTTGCAATTGGGCGAGGTCTTCCGCGAGCTTCGTGGGCAGTACATCGCGTCGTGTGGCGAGTAATTGCCCAAATTTCACAAAGATGGGTCCCAAGCTTTCTAAGGCCAGTCGCAAACGGGCTTCGGGTGGGGTGTCTCCACGAATGCTGGGGTGTAGAGGTACCAAACGCTGCGCAAAGCGAAGGATTTTGGGTTGCAGGGTGTCGGGTAATAATTCACTCACGTGAAAACGCATCAGAACCCACAGAATACACAGTGCACGCTGAAGAGCCTGTAAGCGAGCAATCATGGGGTGGTCTCCTTACGGTGAGCCGTGGCGTTTTGCTGTGCGGTAGCCCGTTGGCGTTCGAGGCGGGCAATTTTCAACTCCAAACGCTCGGAATCGATGTTAAGCGCATCGATCTGATCAAAAAAATGGATGAGTTCGGCGCGGGTGACGAGGTGACGATCGCCCTGTGCGAAAAACGTTTTGGTTTGATGGGAAAACCGATGCCGAGATTGATGCGTCCAATTCAACAATTGACGAGCCCAGTAGCCCACTTGTGTAGCGGCTGAGTCGCCGATACGCTGCGCCAATGCCTCTTCCCAATCGGGTTCTAATTTTTGCAGCAGCGTCAGCAATGGTGTCAGCGTTTGAACATCGCCACTGATGTGAATGTTTAAGGGTTTGAGGGACTGGGTGGGGTTGTGAGCGTAACGCAAAAGCGAGAGGGTGGGAGCCTTCAGCGTGGTGTTGGCTGCCGTTTCCAATGAATCCATTAGGGTGATGCTGGCGAGGTTAAATAAGACGGTGAATTCCAAACCGATGTCCGTCAGTGCAATAGCCAGGGTTTTGCCATTTAAGGGTTGGAGCAATGGTTCGACGTCAGGGTCAAGTTGTATGACGCGATTTAGGATGGGTTCAATACCAGCGAGCAGAGTGCTGTTTAAAAACGAGGCCATCGTTTTACCCTCGTGTTAATTAAGTAAATACTACCGAACTCGGTCTAAAATAAATCCGAAATAGAGACGGTTATAGCTTAAAAGCGCGGTGGACGGCAACGATACCTCCGGTGAGGTTGTAGTAGTGGCAACGGCGAAACCCCGTTTCTTCTAAGCGTTTGATGAGGGTATCCTGATCGGGGTGCATTCGGATGGACTCGGCCAGATACTGATAACTGCTGGCATCTTGTGCGATCCAATGACCCAAGCGAGGCAGTATGGAAAAAGAGTAACGGTCGTACAGTTTATTGAGCCACTTGTGCGTGGGTTTGGAAAACTCCAGTATCAAGACGCGCCCTCCTGGTTTGACGCATCGAAACATTTCTTGGAGTGCTTTGTCCATACGCGTCACATTTCGTAATCCAAAGCCGATACTGATGCAATCGAAATAATCGGACGGAAAGGGGAGTGATTCGGCGTTGGCCTGAACGCACGCAATGGGGGCGCTGTAGCCTCGGTCCAGAAGGCGGTCTCGCCCCACTTCGAGCATGGTGCTGTTGATGTCACTGAGCACCACTACACCTGTTTTTCCCACGCAGCGTGCAAATTTAAGACTGAGGTCGCCGGTGCCACCCGCCAGATCGAGGATTTTATGACCCCGTCGAGCACCACTGAGCTCGATGGTGAAACGTTTCCATAATCGGTGTATGCCGAATGACATGAGATCATTCATCAAATCGTAGCGCCCGGCGACAGAATGAAAAACTTCCCCTACGCGTTGCGTCTTTTCATTAATATTTATGGGTTGATAACCAAAGTGTGTGGTGGCGCCGGGGTCGTCGGTGCGAGGTGCGTTCGGCTGTTGTGTTGAGCGTATACCGGTTTTGGGCGGTGCCGATTCACTGACGGTCATGGTGGTTTGTCCGGGTTATTGGGTGTAATCGATCGGAGGCGGTTCGTGGCCGTGTCATAGGCGCGAGTGGTCTCCGATCGATGAGAGAGGGTTCCGCGCTGCTAAAGAATATAGCGACTGAGATCTTCATCGTGCTCAAGTGCTTTCAATTGTTCATCCACATAAGCGGCGTCAATGGGCATGGGGGTGTCGTGGTTAAATTGTTTGGCTAAGGCTTCGGCATCAAAAGAAGCGCTTTCTAATACGCGTTCCAAAACCGTATGCAGTCGCCGTGCGCCAATGTTTTCGGTGGATTCGTTGACGCGCCACGCCGTTTGTGCGATGCGTTCAATGCCGCACGCGGTGAAGTCAATGCAGAGACCTTCGGTTTTCAACAAGGCTTGGTATTGCTCGGTCAGAGAGGCGTCGGGTTCGACTAAAATACGCTTAAAGTCGTCGGTACTCAGTG
>JARRRL010000003.1:0-37405 GCA_037380725.1 Gammaproteobacteria bacterium
GTTGTGGATTTTGAGGGCGGTGTGCTCGACAAGCTACCGATGACGCTGCCTATCACGGCTTCAGTCGAAACCAGCAGTGGTGAAATATCCGACGTTGTCGTCAATCATCTTCCGGAAAAACTGGGCTGGCGTGTGGTGTTTCGGTTGCAACCAGCAGGGGATAAACCTGCGGATATGCGTGTGCAGTTAAAGTTGCGAGAAAAACACCTGAGTGAGGAATGGAGTTATGTTTGGTATCCCAATAATATCAAATAATAAAGGCATACCTGATCCGAAAGCGATTCGTGGAGCGCCTACTCGGCGAATGACCACGCCTGGCAAACGCGTGCGACGCTGGTTGTACCTGACCTTGGTGGTGAGCAGCAGTGCGCTGGGTGCTTGGATGATGTTTGAAATACTGCGACCCAACGGCTTGACCGTATTGGAGTGTGTGCTGTTAATACTGTTCATCAGTACATTTGCCTGGGTAGTGTCGGCGTTTTGGAGTGCAGCAATGGGGTTTGTGTTGCAGCTGTTTCAGCTTGACCCATATTCCTTACGTCGCGTCCGTAGGCCGACTGGCGGTGTATTGCAAACGCGTACGGCTGTGGTTATGCCGGTTTATAATGAAGACACCGATCGCGTCATGGCTGGTTTTGAAAGCAACATTCGTTCGTTGGCGCAGACGGGGCAAGAACAGGCTTTCGATTTTTATTTGCTCAGTGACACGCAAGATCCCAGCTTGATTAAGGCCGAAGCGGTGGCTTGGCGAGATCTGCAGCAACGCTTGGGACCATTAGCTCAACGTGTTTATTATCGTCGCCGCATCGAAAATCGAGGTCGTAAGGTTGGTAACATTACTGATTTTTGTGAACAGTGGGGTGCGCGGTACGATTTTCTGATTGTCCTGGATGCCGATAGCCTCATGACGGGTGATTGCGTCGTTGAATTGGCTTTACGCATGCAAGATAACCCTCAGGCTGGCTTGATTCAGACAACGCCGATGCCTGTGTGTCAAGACACCTTGTTTGGTCGTTTTATCCAGTTCGCAGCGCAGCTGTATAGTCCTTTGCTGTCCAGCGGTTACGCGTTTTGGCAAAGCGACAATTGCAACTACTGGGGACACAACGCCATTATTCGGCTTAGCGCCTTTATGAGTTCTTGCGGTTTGCCGTCTTTGCCGGGGCGAGCGCCATTTGGCGGCGATATTCTCAGTCACGATTTTGTGGAAGCCGCATTGCTGTATCGAGCGGGTTGGGATGTTTATTTGGTCTCCGATCTGACGGGCAGTTATGAGGAGGTGCCAGGTAATATCATTGATTTTGTCAAACGTGATCGACGTTGGGTGCAGGGCAATCTGCAGCATTTGGCGCTGCTCGGTGGAACGGGTTTCAGTTGGATTAGCCGCATACATTTTTTGTTTGGCGCTTTGGCCTACATTTCGTCGCTGTCTTGGATGTGTATGCTGGTTTTCAGTACCCTGGACGCGGTATTACGAGCCATCAGCTCCGATGTGTTTTTCAGTCAGGCGCATCAGTTGTTTCCCAGCTGGCCCATGATCAAAACGGGCACCATCACCTCATTGTTGTATCTCACGATGATTGTGCTGTTCGCACCCAAAGTGATGGGTTGTGTGACGACCTTGATTCATCATCGGCGTTCGTTTGGTGGCGCACTGGCGTTGTTGGTGAGCGCACTGATCGAGTTGCTGTTTGCGGTGTTGGTGGCACCCTTGATGATGTGTTTCCATGCTTTTTTTGTTCTGTGCGTGTTGCTTGGTTTTGATGTGAAGTGGGATGCACAGCCACGGGAAGGGCGGATCGTCGGGTGGCGCGAGGCTTGGCAACGCTGCTATCCATTGACTCTGATTGCGGTCATTTGGACGGCATTGACTGCCCATTTCAGTGCACTGTTTCTTTACTGGCTCAGCCCGGTTCTGTTGGGCATGTTGCTGGCGCCGGTTCTGATTCGTTACACCAGCAGCAAATTTTTTGGTGTCATGGCGCGCCGTTTGCGCTGTCTTGTTGTGCCGACTGAGTTGGGTCATATTCCGATTTTGCAATCGATAGACAGTACGATGAAAGCAATAAAAGCCACGCCGCTTTCGCTGGAGGAAACGGTTGAGGGCAGTGCGGCAACACCTTTACCGCCAGTGCCTATACCGCCAATCCAGTACCAAGCCATGCCAAAGCAGCCACTGAAATTACCACGACGTGATCGGGTGAGGCGGCGTTTGCCGTCCATGCAGCAAGGCGTATTAGCTGAGGTACCTGGGCACGTTGTTTCTTCCGAATCTTAAGAACCGTAATTATGACCAGCGAGACGGCTAATGATCATGAAGGGTTATTGGCCTTTTCAACGGGCGTCACGGAAGGCGATACGCTGGAAATCGAGCTGGGTGGCTACGGTGTTGCGGGGAATCTGCCACAAATGAAGATGCTTTCGCGGCGTATTGTCCAAGTGGGTCGGCAAAAATTCTGAAAGGCATTACGTCAGACAGTTGGGCGGTCAAAACGGCACTTGGGCGTGTTTTGTCTTCGTTAAACAGTTGGTTGTATGCCCAAAGTCAACACGTCAATTATCGGCAAGCAAGCGTATGTTTTAGCGGGACAACTGTGAACGCGTTCCGCTATTCAAGTTTTCTACCTTTCTTCCCCTCTCATCTTTCATCTTATCTTTTTTCCCGCCTTTCGTATCCGTTAAATGACCGAATGTCCAAAAACGATGTGTGCTTGCACACATTTTTCGTATAACGTATGGCTAAGTAGTATTCAATTGCTACAGTTGTTATATGTTAATGCCGTTTTTCAGGTTTTTGTATCTTTATTTTAAATCGCTTACGTTCGTATTGTAGAGGTGTTGGCTGTGCGTCAATTTTTTGTCCGTAGAGTACCACGTTGTTCTGCCTGTTCCACGTTGTACTCAATCTTGTTTGCTGCGCTGACGCCCACTTGGGCGATGGTTTCTCAATCGTGTTTAGCTGAAGAAGATATGGCGCCGTCAACATTTGGATTTTCTATGCATTGGATGCATGACACGAATCACGATGATCACTTTGTTTCTTACCGCAGTGTAAATCGAAATAGAGAAGTGTGGCAAAACGATTGTGATCGTGAAGCGCTTGTTTCGAACCTGAGCCTGTATTCACTGTGCTCCGGTGGTGCGCCCGTATTTGTGCTCAGTGATGAGCTGTCGACTAAGCTGTTTAATCAGTTGAAGCAGGTGACACACTCCATGTTAAATACCACAGGCTTAATTGTCATTTTTCGATGGGCTGGGGTTGAAAACAGTCTGATCTCAAACCCGCCTGCGCCCAAAACGGGGTTTTCCATTGAAATGGAGCCAGGCATTCATGATGCTTATGTCCACGTGCGCTACTATTTTCAGTAAGTAATGTAGTTCCAGTAAGTAATGTAGTTCCAGTCACCTCTTCCAATAATTTCTTTTTTTCCATTGGCCTCTTTTCAGTAATTGCTTCTTTTCAACAAGCACTTCTTTTCAATAAGCACTTTTTTTCAGCAATCACTTCTTTTTAGAAATCATTAGAAATCAATAGTCATTGGAATAGTCATTGGTAATGAGTAACCCGAAGTGGTTTTGATTGTTTGAATTATTATTATTATTTGTTTCAACTCGCTTCATTATCCTGACAGCGTGCCATTCACAATGGGTTGAAAAGCGGTGAGGGCGTCAATGTTGGTGCTGTTCCCCAATCCGTGAGATGGAAATTGTGAACTGAACAGGCCTTGCTCGCCGTGCAACGCGAGGTAATTCAAGACAATGGTTTCTGCCAGTAGGTTAACGTTATTGGCGGCGGGAGAGGATTCGGTTTCCACGGAACCATCAGCGCGCATGTAACCTATTTGTTGATGTCGAGCTTGATCGTCCGTGCCACCACCCATCAGTTGTGGTCGACCGGTGGGGTTATACACGAGGAAGAAGTTGGCCGCCGTGGATGAATTATCCCCCGTCCACTCACCTTTGCCGCGACCTTCTGGTGTATCGTCGATACGTCCATTACTGGCCACAGAGCCATCGCTGAATACATACAACATAATGGGAGTGCCCACACGCGCTGCGTATTCCAGACATGCACCCATGCAGCGACCCGCTCGAAAATCGCGTACTTCACCCGTCCCGCGATCACCCGTGTGGTAATCAAATCCGCCCATGGTGACGGTACCTGCGCCGGCAAAACCGTTAATGACGAGTTTCATAATCGAAGCGGTTTTGCGAAATTCGTTGTCACTGTCGAATTCCGTTTGTGTAAAGATGCCACTGTCACCGACGATAAGCGGATCTAAGGCGGGGTTGAGCGTCGCTGGACTCCCGAATCGATCGGCTAAATCAGCACTTTTGACATAACCACATTCCACCAAGGCTTTCAAGGTGGCGTCCGTGGCCAACCCAGTGTCGATGCGGTTCAATTTGGCTTTACTGATGCGATGTATGGACTCCATTACGGAAACGGCATCATTTTGGTTGAGTAAACCCACCAACTCACCCACATCCACTAAGCCCGTGACGTCAGCCGGTCGATCCACTTTGGTGGGACGAATAGAAGGGTCTATCCACATGGCTGGTGACATGGAGTTGCCGCCAGAGTCCGATGAACGTGAACCAATTAAGGTCAATAATGAGCCGTCCGAACCTGTACGGTTAATCCCGTACATTGGGTTGTGTGGGTTGTTGCCGGTGTCGTTGTCTGAACGGGCAGCGATGACTGCGCCGTTGATATTCGCAGCGGTGCTGGCGCTAATCCGATCGAGCATACCCATTAGAAGGGCGCTGTCTGAGTGAAAGGCCAGGCCTAAGTCGCTTTTGATAAAATCACGAGTTGCGGTCTGTGGATTTGCGATGGGTGGAATCATATCGCCAGGCAGACCTAGTTTTGAATAACCTGCCGTACTAAGAAAATCCAATTGCCCGCCGGCACCGCCAACCAATACGTTGGATCCAGCTATGTTAGCGCCGCCCGCTAAGTCAAAACAAATAAAGGGGATTTTTCCTGCGCCTTGTACGGCTAATCCGCATTCTGATTTGAGGGCTTCTAAATCGGAGGACAGAGCAGCCTGGACAGCACGGGGTGTGGAAAACAAGCTGAATGCAGAAAATCCCATCGCGATGCCGGTCCCGGCACGCAGGCCTTGAGCGATGAAATCGCGCCGACTGCGGGGTCTGGCGTGGTCTTGGTGAAAAATCGGCGCGTTCACCGTGAGTGGGCGTTTTTTATTGCGTGTCGAAGTGTGTCGAGCCATGTTTTGCCTACTTTCTGTGTTAGAACGAACAAATTTAAGATTGAGTCTTAATTTACGTGTGAGTCATTGAAAGCTGAGATCACTGCAAGAGCATAACGGCGCTGCCCAAAACAGCGGAGCAGGCGGCTTTTGCTACGGTTGCGGTGCGTTCGGCATCGCACGTTGTGTTGGTGCAACGCGTTAAATTTGTGATGAGACTCTCCAGCTCCGTGCGCACAGCGCTGTCCGTGGGTTGAGTGTCGAGATTGCTGCCCACAAAATTGGCGATGAGTGGATCGATCAGTTGTGCGCGCCCTGATGTGTCAAATGCGGTGTCGGCATTGGCGGAGAAATCAAAGCCGGTGAAAAATGTGCTGCGTAAGTCAGTGTCTTCCACCAAAGCATTGCAGTATTCAATAGCCAGTTGCGTGATGGCCATTTGCTGTGCTGAGACAAACGTATCCAAGGATTCCGTAGCAGGGAGTGCCTGTTCGACGGTTTGGTACGTGCTAGCCAAGGCGGGCAAGGTGCTGCGGACACCCGTGAGTTCGGATAAGGTGGCGCGAATTTCCGCAAAATTCCTCAAACCAACATCTGAAACGGCAGTGGTGCTGGTGTTGGCGGATGCCGTGACGCTGGAATCCGCTTCCACGTATACGTTGCTGTGATCACCCAGTTGTTCAAAGGTGAGGAAAAATTCATCGTCGTCAGGGCCTTTCTCGAGAGCAATAATAGTACCGATTCGAGACAGCGTTTGTTGCCCATTTTGGTAATCCGCTTGGTTTAAACGCGTATTGAGACGACTGAACGCTTGACCAACGGTGGTCTCTCGCCCATTGATGCCGATGCGCATGCCAATCAAGGGGATGTCGTTGGGTGCCGCATTGGGGTCAAGCGAGGCAAAAAACGGTGCATTAAACAGATAGCTGTAATTGTCGAACTGACTGACTTCAAACACAATGTAGCTGTCGTTCAGGTCAATCAAATTACTAATATTAAATAGCAAATAGAACTTTTGACCGACCCCAATATCGTAGTTTTGTTGAATTTGTTCGGGGGTGAGGGCGCGATCGTGTATAGCAGCCATGCGAACAACACCTTGCCACAAGCGATTATTGGAAACTTCGTTACCAATCACAAAAGCAAAGGTGTCGTCCCACTCGGACAGCGTTCCGGGAGGGGTGTCGTCCTGTGTGCTCACCAGTTGGCCGTTGACAAAAATTCGTCGGCCATTGATGCCATCAAAGGTGACGACAACGTGTTGTAAAGTTGCTTGTAATGCTTCGTCTGCATCGGGTGTGGAGAGTGCGGGCATGCCGTCAGGGTCTGTGGTGCTAGAGCGGTGTAAGAAGTCGTAATTGTAGAGCGTTTGACCCAGCGTGAAGTTGCGTGCTGTTGTGCCACCCGAATAACTGATGATGCGGGCCGGACCTTCTTGGGTGACGTTGGCGGGTGCGACCCAAGCTTCAATGCTGTATTCGCCCGTTGCCGTGATTAAATCGTGCAATTTTTTACTGCTGGATGTGGAGGCTTGTGCTTTACCGTCGCTGATTTGGATGCCCCAGCCACCCACCCATGACACGGTTCCGTTAAAAGTGAGATTCATCGCTGGTTCCACGCCACTGGTGTCATAAGCGGTGTTACCTTCACCGGTTTTAAATTCCCATAGTGCAATTACATTTGATTCGAAACGACCGCCTGAGTTGGCCACAATGCCATCGGTTAAGCGCAACGCTTTACTGATGACGAGTTGAGGGTCTACTTCGGTGGTGGCCACGCCATTGCTGAATTGCGTGACGGCGTTCAGCATGGTGTTGGCATCACTGCTGCACGTGCTCCAGCAGTTGTGGAATTCTTTGGCCAGGCGCACAACTACGCGTGATTGCTCGGGTGTGTTTAAGTCAATTTTACTTTTTATGGCCGCGTAGGCGGTGTTCAAGTCTGCGGAAGCAAAGTAAGGGGATTGAGCAAAGTCGGCGGTATCGGAATGACATTCGGCGCAGTGGGTGGTCAATAAAGGATAAACACTGTTGCTAAAAGCCGAAGCATCATCGGGGTAGTTTTTACTACTGCCCGCTTCTCGCTGCACCGGTGCACTCAGATCAATCGTCTGCGCGGCGGCGCTGATGGAGGTGCCCGCCCAATTTTGAATGTAACTGGTTAAGGTGGCGGCGCAGGCGCTGTCGCTATCCAACCAGCAATTGTGGCCTTGACTTACTTTATTCACCAGTGTGCTGCTGTCGGGATCGGACAGGCTCACGTAGGCTTGAATGGCGCTGTAGGCCGCGTTGACATCCGTCGAATTGGCAAAGCGAGGTGTTTGTCCATTATCGCCGTGGCAGGCGCCGCAGCGATCGCTGTTAATGAGGTTAGCCCACAGATATGTCTGAAATCGAGTAATATCAGGGCTTTGTGCGCTGGGGCCGCTGTACACGAATCCGTTTGAGCGGGGGGAGGCGCTACTGGGTGGGTTGGTGGAGGTGCGTTCACCGCCGCTGCCACCGCAACCCGTTAGGCTGAGCAGCATGACGTTGAACAAAAATCCGATTAGGAAAAAACAGTTTTTTGACAGAATAAAAGGTTTAGTGCTGAGCACGGTGTTCAGTCCCCCATACAAAATAGAGCGGCTTCGGCGAAAGCGGATTTAATGCGGTAGCCGTTGCCAATGAAGTTTGAGGTCATGGTGGCGATTTTGCTGCGATCCGTTGATGAAGACGGGGGTCGTAAACAAACGGTTTTAAAAACTTTTTGCATTTGGCAGGTGGCGAATTGTTCGCTGTGCGCTAACTCTTGCCCCATGCTTTTTGCGCCTGCGCCATTACCAGGGAGGCTGCTGTCCCAGCCCAGTATGCGATTGGGTCCTTCCCGCCAGTAATTGGTCCATGTGTCCGTTGTGGTGATGTAGCCATTGGGAAAGGAAGTACTGTTGATGAGGTATTTGTTTTGTACGCGTGTGCCGGTGTCTGGGTTGAGGGTGCCTTCGGCATTGTAAATCAAGCGCCCATTTTCTCCCTCGGGGTCGCTGTCGGCATCGTAGTCGTACTCGTAATACGCAAAGGACTGCACTAAGGGGTCCATGCCGGCGTGGCAGCCAACACAGTTATTGAGAAAAATGCGACTGTCGCCGCCGGGGCTACGTGTCACATCCTGGCGAATGCGGTCTGGCGAGCGGGTGATGTCTTTGATTTGTTCTAAATCGAGGCACAAATGATTTAAAAGGGTATAGCGTAATTGGGCGCGATTGGTGCCGCTGCTGAAAAAGGCTCTGGCACCTTGGCGTGTGGTCAGCACACCGGCGGTAGCATCGGCGGGTAAGTCGCTCATCGCCGATTGGGTGGTTTGCTCCAAGGCAGTCTGCAATGAAATACCGTTGTTTTCTAAGAACGCGTAGTGATCGTTATTGGTCATGGCGTAGAGGGGGGCGCCGCTGTTGGGGGCGGTGTACAAGATGTTGTCGTACAGAATACGACGAAAATCTAAGTCGTCGCGTATGATGCCAATGACGGTTGCCGTGTAGTCGTTGAGCGGGGCAAACGGCGTTCGATCCAAGTTGGTCCACGGGGTGATCCAGTTTTTCAGTGTCACGTTGTAAAACGCATCGTGTGTCATGGCCACATTTGCCGCCTCGTTGGGGCTTCCTGCCTCGATGAGGGCCGCCATTCTGTCTAAGGTCTCGGCATTGGCAGGTACTCCCGTTATACGATCGTGTAAGCGTTTGGCTTGTTCCCGGCTGCCCGCGTAGACGACACTTGTTCCAATGAGCGAAGCAAGTAGGAGCAGTGCCAGAATGAGCCGTGCTGCCCACAATGTGTGCAGTTTGGCCGATGGCGTGCGCTGGCTTGGCGGAAGGTAATCGTATAAGCGAATGGTTTGTGAGGGAAATAAAGCGTGTGCTTGTTCTGGTGGCTGATTCAACGACAGAATCAATAACGGTAATGACTGTAATAACTGTTTCATGTGAAAGAATATTTCCAGTAATTCGGTTAAGCGCGCTGGGTTTTCTGTTCATTCGTACAGTTTACATATAGCCTCGACTGTTCCAACAGTTTAAGCGATAAAGGTGTATGAGTGATGTGATAAAGACCACACTCGGAATGATTGGTCGTTCGCAAGGCGTGAATGGTATGTTGGAACGTGATGTTGTTAAGGTCTGCCGGGGTGATGCGGGGTAATAGGGGTGATACGGGGTAATAAGAGTGAGCGCGAGGCGTCAACAGTGCATTGAGCACAAAAAAACCGGAATTCTGGGGGGAGAATTCCGGTTTAAGACCAATAGGAGTTTTAGTTTTGATACCGGTTAGACAGTATCTAGACCTCTCGGTCTTACCCACCTTGTCTTGATCTTGGGGGAGAAGCAAGACAAGGTGGATACTCTTATTATCGTTGAGTCACAGCGATTATCCAGTGGAAGTCGGTATTTTTTTAGATCGAATTGTTCCATGATCTTGCTGCCATATGCGCGTACCCTGTTCCGTGACTGCCGGGAAGTTGCTGTGAAAAAATAACGTATGTTTATTTTTAAGATGGCGTGCTGCTATTTTAGCATCAGTCATCGATGGTATCAGTCCTCTGATTTAAGGCGGACTGATCTGATTGTTTTTAGCCATTTGTCAACTCTTCTTTCCCCTACGCGTTCTTTTGCATTCTTCTTCGGATCTTTTTCTACATACTTGTTCATGTTCGCACCTTCCTCTATTTCTTCTTCTGTTTCTTTTATTTCTTTTGGCGTTTCTTCAGCACTGGCTCTTTCTATTTCCACGCCTTCTTCTACGTCTTTCACGTCTTTCACGTCTTTCACGTCTTTCACGTCTTCTACGTCTTTTGTGTCTTGAAAGTCATTTTGCATATGCTCTTCCACCTGGTGTGCGGAGAGGGGTTGAGCAGAGGAAGCGTCGCTCTTGGGGGATTCTGACACGGTCGAGTTCGCGTTTTGTCCAGGTTCTATAGATAATTGATTTATAAGTGATGCTGATTCATCGGCGGCGCTTAGCGCAGTGACTGAGGCCGTGGTGCTTGGTGCTGGTGATTGATCTGAAACCGATTCTGTTTCGATGGTATCGTGACGTGGAATTTCTGGTTCTGAGCTGTTCGCCGTGCTGTCCTGTGCTGGGGCGGCGGCGACTCGACATGAGCGCGGAAAAGCGTCTTCCAGTCGACTTGCTACGCGTCGCAGAGGTGAGGCGGTGGAGAGCGATCGCGTCAGTTCCATCACTTTGGTTTTGCTGTTCGTTGGGGGATCCGCTATCTTGTCGACCTGAGGTGCTGCTGGTGAAGGGTTGGTGTCGCTCGTGTGCGTGATCCTGTCGCGCGTACTGTCGCTGTTCTTGTCGTTGCTATTGTCACTGCTATTATTGTTGCTATTGTCGCTAACAGCGGCGGCAACACCGGCGTTTGCGGGTTCGGGCTGTTGGGATTCCACGTAGTCAGAATCTGAGTGCTCGAAATACAGTTTCGCTTCTTCTGGACTCAGTTGTCCGCTGCCTTTCCAGGGCAATAATCGATAGTCTTTGTGTAAGCCCAAATCAATAAAAGGATATTTAATGATTTCAAAGTGCGGTGAATAGTCAAAATCACTGGGGACGCAGATTTTGGGGTTACGTCGAAAAAGTTGCACACCGTTCTGGCCGATCTTTTTAACCAAAGGTAGAATCGGAAACTGGATGAAGCCAAAGGCTTCAGCGATCATAGTGGAACACACTGTGCGGGTCGTCGAGTCGCTGGCGCTGCGTCGAAATAACGAGGAGCGCCAGCGGCGGGGTAGTAAAATCCAGGGAAATAAGAAGCGTGCAAGGTCAAAAATTTGGCGTACGTCGTACTCCGCCCCCAATCGACTGATGGCATATCGAACAACCTGTTGAGCGTCCTGGTAGGAAAGACCCGTTGGGCGACAAATGCGGATATGGTCTTTCTGGTAAAACGCCAACTGGTTTACGATGGTGCCTTTGCCTAACACGCTTTCAATGATTAACTGCTCGTTGGGTGGAAAATTGCAATAGCGTTCTAAAGCGTTGCGTAAGGCGGCGTCTTCAATATCATGGATACGCCCAATATAGAGGGCGGCGTGCGTCCAGGGACTGGCGGTGATCAGGCGAATGACGGTTGATACTCGGGAACGTCCTTCAACCAAAATCACATCACACGGTTTTAATTCGTGTCGAAATCTTTCGAAATCACAGATGGGTACGCCATGGACGATGCTTTCTTCATTCAACCAGGCGATCAATCGTTTCGTCAGTTTCAAGGTATTCATGATGATGCTGTCTCAATTGGTTTTTGTTAGAGGGGTCTGTGAGTCAATTGTGGCTATACGTGTAACTATGGCATTGACTCACACCTAGTAACAATAGCATTGTGTTGTACATTCTTGCGTTGAGTATCACGTCTATTGATGCATTATCCATGGTTTTGTCATTTTTCGTTGTGTTGTCATCGATGGGATTTCGATCAAGGTGATGGCGCGGTCAAAACGGCAGTACGCGTTTCTGAGTGGCATGCGTATTGTGGCCAATGACGATGTCTATTAGGATAATCGAACAGTCACTCGACCCCAGGTATTCTGGGTTGGGATGTGAACAGCAGATGGAGTGAACCCGTGGATTTTGAGAAGATGAGCCAAAAAGCGTGTGAATTTCGACTGCGTGAGCAAGCTATTTTGCAAACGGCATTGAGTCTTTTTTTGACGCACGGAGAAGAAAAGGTCACGGTAGAGATGATTGCTGAAAAGGTGGGTATTGGTAAAGGAACCATTTATAAGCATTTTGAGACAAAGAATGAAATTTACTTGCGCTTAATGATTGATTATGAAGAAGACCTTGCGTCGACTTTGCGCGAGATTTCCACCGCTTTGGATACGCAGCTCTTGATGTGCGAATATTTTAGATTTCGCATGGCTGATCCAGCGCGCTATGCCTTATTTTATCGCTTGGAGTCCAAGTGCATTGCGGATGGCACGGTGCCTGAGTTGTTGCAAGCGCTTCATGAGATACGTGCTGAAAATATGGAGACGTTGACGAAGGTGGTGCGTGCCCGCATCGATGCGGGTATTTTAGTCGATCGTCCAGCGTATTTTCACTTGTGTGCGGCGTGGGCGCTTGTACACGGTACGGTGGCCTTGTCTCAATCTGACTTTTTCAAGCAACATATTCCGGAGCCTGATCGTTTTTTTGAATTTATGATGGAAGTGGGAGCACGTCTTGGCGTCAAAATGAAATAAGCACGGCGTTTTTCTTAAGGGTTTGAGGGTGAGAGGCGCGTTGGCAAATAAGTTGCATTCGTTTGGGGTATGACGAACACAACGAAACGAATCGAGCGAGGCCACCGATGCCGGAACACTGGTTTATCCGTGTTCCCTACAGGATATCTTGCGTCGGTTTGTTGTTCCGCAAAAATGTTAAATACTTTGATTTTAATGGGAAGTGTGTTGCTGCTGGGGCCAGGCTGCGCATCGTATCGTGAGTTGTCCCCATCGTGGCGTGAGCACGGTACCAGCGTGTTGGGTTTGGTGGCTTACGATGTGGGCTTCTCCAATGCGGCTCCCGTTCGCCTCAGTCCCGATACGGCTGTAATGGTCGCTTTTGCGGAGACGCCCCATTTCGGTCTTGATGAGACGGATCACTCCGATGTTGAACCGGACAAACGGATTACGCCCGTTTGTGCGTCTGAGCCTCCGGTCGAGGAGCTTGCGCTGATGCGGTCGCTTGCCGTGATGCAAACGACCGCCTTGCAATGGTATTTCCCCCGGGTTTTTCTTGTGCCTGAGGGCACGACACGCGATCAAGCATTCTCGCGAGCGCGTCAAGAAGCGATACCCATTCTCTTTTTTCTGATGGCCGATGCAAATCAAGATAACATATTGAACAATAATAATTTATTTTATCTGCCTGTGCAGCAAAGACGGCTGGTGTTTTGGATATATGATGTGCAAACCGAATTGCTCCTTCAGTCTGGCTATCTGGCCGTACAAGGTGCCGGTATGCGAAGCCAGGAGAAATCTTTTTTGCGAAAGTTGGCGGCACCCATGCGGGCAGTCGCGGCGCAGTTATCGGCGGCATCAAAGTGGTAAGGCCTTGTCGTGCTTCGTGATCGTGCTTCGTGGTGCTGATGTGCTGGTGGCGTACGGCGTAGGGATGCGCGTATTTTATTGCCGCGTGCTGACCTTGTTGTGGGTGCTCCTGGTCTATAATCGTGTCAATTGGAAACCATTTTCGATGATCTGTTTGAAGACCTTGTGGCAACACGCTATGAAAAATTTTTATACCTTTGTTGCTGATGAACGGTATGAGCCTTAATTTTATTTCGATATCGATTGTGCCCGAAATGTGGTGTGAAATGTGATTGACTGTAAAGCGTCTGGTGTGTGGATGGGGACTCATGGCTGGTGTTTGGCCGTGAGCAAAAAGGGGAGCGTAGCATGATGTGGCAGTTGCTTCGCAAAATACCGATGCGCTATAAATTACTTGTCGTCAATATCGTGATGGTTTTCGTTGCGCTGACCATCGCTTGTGGCAGTCTTCTGATTATTCATACTGCGCATGAAAAAGAAAAATTAGCTGAAGAGATGTTGACACAAGTGCAAATCGTAGCGAATTATTTGACCTTGCCCTTGTCTGCTCGTCATCTTGAAGAAGTCGAAAAAGTATTATCGTCGCTTTCGAAACGATCCACCATTGTCAGTGCGACCTTGTTTGATCGTGAGAACCGATTGTTTGCTCAATATCGACAGAAAAATGGCGAGCGTGCAGACGTCTCAACGGCGCTTGCTTCGAGCCCATATGTGGTCGGCGATTTTTTTGCTTGGCCAGAAAACGTAACGGATTCTGTGATTTTCGATGATGATTTCATGCACGTGATGTATCCCGTTTCACAGGGAGCGGAAACGATTGGTCATATGTATGTGCGGGTGATGCTGAGCGCGTATTACCAAAATCGAATGCTGGGTGTGGCAATTTTTATCGGCGTTGTATTGGGTTCATTGTTGTTGTCCAGTGTGATGATGTCGCGTTTGGCGACCGCTGTTTTTGCGCCGATTGGTGCCTTGTCGGATGCCATTCGGCGCGTCATGTTGGAGCACACCTATTCGATTCGAGTTGAGAAAACCACGGAAGATGAATTGGGCTTTCTCGTGGATCGTTTTAATGAAATGCTCGTGAACATTGAACAACAACACGGCGTGTTGAGCGAGCACAGTGAGCAATTAAAACAGAAGCTGGATGCGCAAGACAAAGATTTGTGTGCAACCCGAATGGAACTGGAGTCCAGCATTGCGTCATTACGCGAAGCGAATAAAACGATTCGCGTGACGGAAGAAAATAAACGTATTGCAGAAGAAAGCGTCAAAACGAAAGCAACGTTTTTAGCAAACATGAGTCATGAATTGCGCACACCCATGAACGGTGTGTTGGGCATGTTAAATATGCTTTCTGACTCACAGCTTACACAAGAACAATCGTATTACGCACGGGTAGCCTTAGATTCCGCGTCGGCGTTGTTGGCTATTCTCGATGATATCCTCGATCTCACCAAAGTGGAGGAAGGTAAACTCATCGTTGAGCGGATCGAATTTGATTTGTTTACTGTCTTGGATGACGTGTTCAGCGTTTTGGGCGAGTCCGCTTATAAAAAGAATGTGGAATTGGTGTGGTACTGTTCGGGCGATGTACCGGCTTACGTGGTGGGTGATCCCGTTCGTACGAAACAAATTGTCTACAACGTGATTGGGAATGCGATCAAGTTTACGGAAGCGGGATACATCAGTTTGGTTTTATCGGCTTCGGATGTGGGGGCGGACGCCGATTTTACGGAGGAAGGGGATCAATTTCTGTTGTCTTTTTGTGTGACGGATACGGGCATTGGTATCAAAAAAGATGCGCAAAAGAGTATTTTTGATAGCTTCACGCAGGCGGATAATTCCACAACGCGTCGCTTTGGCGGTACGGGCTTGGGTTTGGCTTTGTGTAAAGAGTTGACCCAATTAATGGGGGGAGGGATTGAGGTCAGAAGCGAGTGGGGTAAGGGCAGTGTGTTCTCGTTTTCTGTGCTCGTGGAGCGTTCCACACGGCAATTGGAAACGCCTATTATCGCGCATAAACCGAGACGCATCTTGGTGTTGGATGATCAAACGGTCAGTTTAATGGCGATTGGTCAGCATTTAGAGCGGCTATCCATTGATTTTGATACGACCGCGAGTCCGGCATTGTTCCTGGAGAAACTCAGTGATCGACACTCCGAGTATGACTTATTGGCCGTTGATTTGAGCTTGCGGGAAGTCAGCATCGAAGGTTTGCTGGAGCAAATTCGCCAGATCCCTCATTATTTGAACACCCCGGTGATTATCATGGGATCCTTGGCGCAGCGTGCGGAAGCACTCATTAATTGGGGGCTTCAAGCGGAGGGCTACTGGATAAAACCAATTCGTTTTGGTGATATCGCTGCCGAAGTGCAAAAATTGACTCAATCAAAAGTGGAAAGCGATATAACCGAATGTGTGCAGCCCTTATTACCGCTGCCGAAATCAAACACATCGATGGCCACCCTGACAGACAAAACGTACCATTTATTGGTTGTTGAGGACAACAAAGTCAATCAACAAGTGGCGGTCAGCCGTTTGCAGCGATTGGGATATCATGTGGATACGGCGGATAATGGAGCCATTGCTTTGGAAAAACTGAGAGTGAGCCATTACGATTTGGTGTTCATGGACTGTCACATGCCCATACTGGATGGTTACGAAACAACGAAAAAAATTCGTCAGCACAATTCCAGTATTGCCAAACTCCCTATCATCGCAATGACCGCGAACGCGATGTCGGGTGATCGCGAGCATTGCTTGAATGTTGGCATGGACGATTACTTATCCAAGCCAGTAAAAAATAATGAGTTGGAGCGTATACTAACGCAGTGGCTTCAGTGAGATTTAAACGCTACATATTTGGGTAACGTGGCCCGCCTTCCTCGGGGGCTACCCAGGTGATATTTTGAGACGGATCTTTGATGTCACAGGTCTTACAATGCACGCAGTTTTGGGCATTAATCTGGAACCGTTTGCCTTGTTTGTCTTCGCTGTCCACCACCTCGTAAACCCCTGCTGGACAATACCGTTGTGCGGGTTCCTGGTATTCCGGCCAGTTGTCGCGGATGGGCGCTTCGGGGTCGCTTAAGACTAAATGACAGGGTTGATTTTCCTCGTGATTGGTGTTCGATAAAAAGACCGAATCAAGTTTGCTGAACGTGATGACGCCGTCGGGTTTTGGGTACTTGATGTGGGGGGAGAGGCTAGCGGGTTTTAGAGTGGCGTGATCGGGCAGTGGGTCCTGTAAGGTCCAAGGCGCTTTGCCGCGTAACACATTTTGATCCAAAAAGGTGTATGCACTGCCCAGCAGCATCCCGAATTTGTGAACAGCGGGTGCTACGTTGCGAGATTGGTGTAATTCTTTATACACCCAGCTGTTCTGGTAATTTGTTTGATAACTGTCCAGCGTGTGTTGGCCCGTATCACCGTTTTGCAGGGCATCGAAAATGGACTCGGCGGCCAGCATACCGGTTTTCATCGCGGTGTGACTGCCTTTGATTTTGGCGTAGTTCATAAAACCGGCTTCACACCCTGCCAGCACACCACCCGGTATCACCAGTTTGGGTACCGCTTGCAGCCCGCCTTTATTGATGGCTCGTGCGCCATACGAAACGCGTTTGGCCTTGTGTGCAAACAATGGTTTCAAAAAGGGGTGTAATTTTAAGCGTTGCATTTCGTCAAAGGGACTGAGGTGCGGATTGTGGTAGGATAAATCGGTGATTAGACCCACGGCCACTTGATGGTTTTCCAAATGATACACAAAACCACCGCCTGTGGAACCACTTTCGCTCAATGGCCAACCCATGGTGTGCATCACTTTGCCGGGTTGGTGCAGGCTGGGATCAATGTCCCACAGTTCTTTAATGCCAAGGCCATAATGCTGTGTACCAGCTTGTTTCTGTAATGAAAATTTTTCCATGACGGTTTTGCCCAGATGGCCTCGGCACCCTTCGGCAAAAATGGTGTATTTGGCGTGCAGCTCCATGCCCGGTGTGTAGGTGTCTCGGGGAGTACCGTTGCGGTCTACGCCTCGATCGCTGGTGGCGATGCCGCAAACGGCGCCTTGTTCGTTGTACAATACTTCCGTTGCCGCAAAGCCGGGAAAGATATCGGCACCCAAAGATTCCGCTTGTTCGGCCAGCCAGCGGCATACATTTCCGAGTGAAACCACGTAATTGCCTATATTGTGCATGGCCGGTGGCGTCAGGGCAGTGGGAATGTGAACGTGTCGTTCAGGACTCGGTAGAAAATAAACATCGTCAGTGGTCACGGGGGTATTTAATGGCGCCCCTCGTGTGTTCCAGTCTGGAAACAATTCCACCAAGGCGCGCGGATCCATCACCGCACCGGATAAAATATGAGCGCCGACTTCGGCTCCTTTCTCGAGCACGACGACGTTTAAGGTGTGGGCGTGTTCGGTGGCTAATTGCATGAGACGACAGGCTGCCGCTAGGCCGGCTGGTCCCGCGCCGACGATGACAACATCGACATCCATGGATTCTCGTTTCATTTACTGCCTTTCCTCCGGTGCGTATGTCGATAATTTAAGCAACTGTTTGAGACCGATTGTTTGCTATTATAAAGAATTTAGTGTATCCCAGACAAACCAGAATTGGCGAAAGTGAGACTAATCCGTATACTAGGCGCCGATGTATTTTGAGTCGAAACTAAATTGAGGAGCCCTCTTACTGATGAAGGCACTTGTTGCTGTAAAGCGTGTTATTGATTTCAATGTGAAAGTTCGGGTGAAGGCCGATCAGTCGGATGTGGATCTGACGAACGTAAAAATGGCGATGAACCCGTTTTGTGAAATCGCAGTGGAAGAAGCGGTGCGACTTAAAGAGAAGCAGGTCGTGCACGAAATTGTGGTGGTCACAATTGGACCCAAAGCGGCTCAAGAGCAGTTGAGAACGGCCTTGGCCTTGGGAGCGGATCGGGCGATCCATATTGAAACCGATGAACCGGTACAACCCTTGGGCCTGGCAAAATTGCTTCAGGGCGTGGTGAATGTGGAAAAGCCTGAGTTAGTCCTCATGGGCAAACAATCCATTGATGGCGATAACAATCAAACGGGACAAATGTTGTCGGCATTAACTGGATATGCGCAAGGAACCTTTGCTTCGGATTTGGTGTTTGAAGACGGTGTGTTAAACGTCACGCGCGAAATAGACGGCGGTTTGCAGACCCTTGCGCTCAGGTTGCCGGCTGTGGTGACCACGGATTTGCGCTTGAATGAACCCCGTTTCGTTTCCTTACCCAATATCATGAAGGCCAAGAAAAAAACCATTGAGGTGCAGTCACCCGATGATTATGGCGTTGATATACGACCCCGTTTTGAGGTTCTCAAGGTGGAAGCGCCTGCGGCGCGTCCTGCTGGAGTTCGAGTGGCGACGGTGGATGAGCTGTTGGATAAATTGAAAAATGAGGCGAAAGTAATCTGATGCGAACATTAGTTTATGTGGAACACGATAATGCGATCATCAATAGCGCGACGCTGAATACCTTGACGGCGGCACAGCAGCTGGGTTTGGAAATTGAGGTACTGGTGGCCGGTGTCGGATGCGCTGCGGTAGCGGAAGCTGCCAGGGTGTTGCCGGGCGTGGCCAAAGTATTGGTAGCCGACCATCCGTGTTATGCACACCACCTTGCAGAAAATGTGGCGGCGTTGATTGTGTCATTGAGCGCGGATTACGCCAACATTGTGGCTTCAGCGTCCACCACAGGGAAAAATGTGCTCCCTCGGGTTGCAGCTTTGCTGGATACGCAAGCGATTTCTGATGTCATCGCCGTGTTGTCAGCGGATACATTTAAGCGGCCAGTGTATGCCGGGAATGCCATCGCGACGGTTCGATCACTCGACAAGCGGAAGATTCTTACGATTCGGGCGACGGCCTTTGACGCCGTGGCAAGCACGGGCGGTGAGGCGTCGGTGTCAAAGATTGAAACGGTTCACGAGGCGGATATTTCGACTTTTGTGACGGAATCGCTGGCGGTGTTGGATCGCCCGGAATTAACGACAGCGCGTGTGGTCGTATCAGGGGGGCGAGGTTTGCAGAAGCAGGAGAACTTCGCGTTGCTGGAGAAGTTGGCGGATAAGCTGGGTGCAGCCCTTGGCGCATCCCGAGCGGCGGTTGATGCGGGATTTGTACCAAATGACATGCAAGTTGGACAAACGGGCAAAATTGTCGCGCCGGATTTGTACATCGCCGTGGGGATTTCCGGAGCAATACAGCATTTGGCGGGAATGAAGGACAGTAAAGTGATTGTCGCCATTAACAAAGACGAAGAGGCGCCGATCATGCAGATAGCGGATTACGCATTGGTAGCCGATTTATTTGATGCCGTACCCGAGCTGGAACTCAAACTGTGATGACTCCGTGATGACACCGTACTGACAAAGTGCTGCTGACATAAGCGCGATAGCCAGTGTGATGCTAGTATGAAGTAGTATGAAGACAGCGCACGTAGAGCGTAGCCCGCCCTTCAAAATGATCGGCGGGCTTTTTGTTGTGATGTACGGTTTGTTGTGATGTACGGTTTGTTGTGATGTACGGTTACGTTTCATTTACGTTTCTTTTACGTTTTATTCAAAGATCTGTCATCGTTTGCTCACATCGAACATTTGATAAAGCTGAAGTTATCATGAATACTTGTTTAAGAACTTGTCCACTTCTGGCTAATTGTTATGTCATTTGTTGTGGCGTTGTATGGCGGACTCAGGCGCTGCGATCACGGAGATCGGGGCGAAGAGCTGGTAAATGGCTAGATAAAGTGCTGAATCAGAGCGCTGGTATTTATTGGCAGCTACACTGATGTACAAGGTCGTCTTTGAATCTGAATTCCGTCCCGTTAAGGAAGCAAAAGTAGGGAAATCATGTCTATGCGTTTAAGACCCATCCTGGCCCTGAGTGTTTCTCTGGCGTGGCTACCTTCACTAGGATTTACGCTCGGTCTCGGAGGTATTGAGCTTAAATCTGGCCTCAATGAGCCGATGCAGGCTGAGATTAAGTTACTGCAAATGAGAGATCTGTCCTCTGAAGAAGTGCTGGCCAGTCTTGCTGGGCCGGATGATTTTGAGCGAGCGGGCGTGGCGCGTGAGTTCTTTTTAACAGATTTGCGTTTCGATGTGAAGACGCGAGCAGATGGCACGGCTGTCGTGCTCGTCACGTCTCGCAAGCCCGTTCGAGAGCCATACTTAAATTTCTTGATTGAAGTGCTGTGGCCATCAGGTCGTTTACTGCGTGAATACACTTTACTCATGGACCCGCCTGTGTATACGGAGCGCGTAGCGGAACGGATTAATGGGCCGTCGTCAACGCCAGCACCGGCTTCATCCTCGTTGTCCACTCCGACTGCTCCGTCGAATGCTAATGCTAATGCTAAAGGATCGGTGCGCGCATCCACGACGACCGTGAAGCCTGCGGCACCGGGACAGTCAACTCAGTCGACACCGCCATCGAGGAGAGCTGAATCGGTTAAAACCGCCCAAGCGGATCGCGATTTTGCAGCAGCGGCGCCGGATACGTACAAGGTAAAACAAAATGATGTCCTGTGGAACGTGGCCACCTTGATGCGCCCTGCTTCAGATGTGACTATCCCGCAGATGATGTTGGCCATTCAGCGCAATAACCCGGATGCGTTCATCGACAATAACATTAATTTGCTCAAGCGAGGTCACGTACTGCGTGCGCCCACTAGCAACGACGTGCGCACATTGACGCGTCAAGAAGCTGTGGCTGAGGTTTCAAGGCAAGAACGATTGTGGCGGCAGCGATTGGCGGCTAGAAAGGGTGATTTGGAGTCACGCTCCGTGGATAAACCGGTCATCAGTGATGCCAAACCGAGTCGCATGTCTGCTCCGGAGGAAGAGGTTTCGGGTGTGTTGACCTTGGCCTCAGGCATGAATGCGGCAGCTACGGAATCTTCATCTGGCGCCGGTGGATCCGGTAGTGCGGGTTCACAAGGGGGCTTGCCATCTGAGGAATATAACAATGAGCTAGATCGTATTCGTTCAGAGCGACAAGAGGCGGAATCGCGTATAGCGGATTTGGAGTCGTTAATTTCCTCGAATAACAGCATTATTACGCTACAAAATGATCAAATTGCTCGTTTGCGAGAACGACTAAAAGAATTGGAGCAACAAGCGGATTTGAGAGCATCTTCGGGGGCCTTGCCTGAACCGATGGCGCCCGACTCAACCACACCCGCGACAGGCGTCGAAAAAGGTAATGAACCTGCTGGCGCTAGTGCGGTGGATTCTATGGCTCAAGACGATGCACTGTCACAGCATACGCCACAACAAATGTCACAACATATGCCACTGGAAAGCGGGCCAGCAGAGCAAATGACGCCACCAGAAGCGGGTTCCGAAGCGGGTGCGTCAAGCAACAGCGCCACGATGCCTGTACCTGAATTGGCTGAAAACACGGCGAATGCTACCAGTGATGAGTACGATAAGTTTCTCCCTTTCTATCAAAATCCTATTTATATGGGTATTGCGGCGGGAGGCGCAGTGCTAGTTGGTTTGCTGTACCTGATCTTTCGGCGAAGAGACGATGACGATGAATACGATTTCCTGGAATCTGATTCTGACATTGATATGGACGATGATGTTGATCTGGATGACGATTCGCTCGGAGCGGGATCATCGACTTCAAAATCAGGCGATGACGAAGTGCCTTTATTGGCGATTGGTGATGATGAAGCCAATTCATTGTCTGCGTCACCTGGGTTTGATGATGAAATTGGTAATGCGTCGGATGTGGTGTCGGAAGCCGATATCTTTATGGCATATGGTCGTTTTACCGAAGCATTCGATTTACTGAATAAATCGATTCAACAGAACCCGTCTCAAACTGATGTGTACTTGAAATTGATGGAAGTGTGTGTGGAAACACAGGACGCTGATGCGTTTTTGCACTGTGAAGCACAACTGAGAGATCGTGGTTTGTATGACGCCCACAGCGATCGCATTCAAGCTTTGCGTGAGCATTTCGGGTCTGATCTGGCTAAACCTACTAAACCGGCAACACCTCTGAATGTGGCTGCGACCGAGGCAGCAGAGTCTGACATGGTCGAAAAGGCGACCCCGGATACAGCGACTGGCGCCGCGCTTTATGATGAAGATTTTCTGAGTGAAGCTGATGAGCAAGGCAATGATCATTTAGCTGAAGTTCCCAAGAAATCGTTTTCTTCATTGGATACGATACCGGACGAATCCACAGAACCGAATGGGGCCGTCGAGCCACTTCGTTTTGGTTTGGATCTGAATGAAACGTTGGAGCGCGATACCGGTATGCCTTCTTTAGATGATCTGGAATCCAGCTTAACGGCTGATTTCGGTGAACCGGATATGGGTCAAAACGCGCCACCGTCTCAATCGGCCCAATTTGCGCAAACTGAGTCAGCCGATGATGACACGTTGTTATGGCAGACAAATGGAGATGATCTGTCTGATGACGGACTGCTGATGGACACTGACAATCTTGCAGAATTGGATGCGAACTCGCTGGCGGCGGAACTGGATGATGTGTTCGATGCGAGTGGTTCTATCGATTTAAATGAAGATTCGCCTATGATGAATACGCGCTCTGGGCCTTCATCGGAGCCGTTGACGGATCTACAATCGATGGATCTACAATTGGAAGCTGGAGACGTGCAGTCGGAATTCGCTCTAGAACCTGAGCTAGCATCAGCACCACAACAAGCGCCGGAGCAAGAACCGGAATTAGCGGAATCCACGTTCTTGCATGATGATGTGTTTTCAGGGGATTTGTCTCAGGATTTATCGGATGATTTGTCATTGCCGTCTTTATCGATTAATGAACAGCAGCCGACTTCCGATGCTCCCATCGCATCGATTCCTATGACGATCGTTGATCCGTTGACCAACGATGATCTGGATTCAAGATCTTCGGCTGCATCTGTCCATGGGCAAGCGGAACAAGATCACGCAGAAGCAGAAGAAGATTTTGAATTGGCCTTGCACAATGAGTTGATGTCGGATGCGGATGAAGCTGCAACGAAGTTAGATTTGGCTCGCGCTTATATTGATATGGGCGATCGAGCGGGAGCGCGGGATATTTTAGACGAAGTGGTTCAGGAAGGGAGCATTCAACAACAGGAAGAGGCGAAAGCCTTACTCAAAAAAGTGAGTTAAAAGAAAGTCTGTTAACTCACCGGAACAAGAAGCTGGTCTTCCGCGTTCTCCATACTTACACTACGGCCCCGTTGGGGCCGTTTGCGTTTCTGTGCGGTTTTTTGTTCTTCGATCCGTTTATTCGATCAGTGTGGAGGCGTGTGTGCGCATTGCGTTGGGCTTGGAGTACGATGGCAGTTGTTTTCACGGTTGGCAGTGGCAGCAACACGAACCGCAAACGGTACAAGCTGAGCTGGAGCGAGCCTTATCTTCTATCGCCGATCGTCCCGTTCGGGTGATGTGTGCGGGACGGACGGACGCGGGGGTGCACGCCTCGCATCAAGTGGTGCATTTTGATACGGAGGCGAAGCGCGCTGATCAGGCGTGGTCACGTGGCGCCAATACGCTGTTACCGCACAACATTGCGGTAAAGTGGGCAAAAAAGGTACCAGAGACGTTTCACGCGCGGTACAGCGCGCTGTCTCGTACATACCGATATGTGCTGTATAACAGTGCGCATCGTCCTGGCATGTTGCGGCCTTTTTTAAGTTGGTTTTATAAACCCTTGGATGTATCTGTCATGCGTCGGGCAGCGACTTATTTATTGGGTGAACAGGACTTTACTTCTTTGCGAGCGAAAGACTGTCAATCGCGCTCAAGCAAGCGCTGTATTCAGGCGGTCTCGCTTGAGCAGCAAGGGCCTTTTATTGTGTTGGAGATCCGAGCAAATGCTTTTTTGAAGCACATGGTGCGTAATATTGTGGGCTTGTTGGTTACGGTGGGGCAAGGTGATCGTGAACCGGATTGGGTGCTTGAGGTGTTGGCTGCGCGCGATCGCAGCCAAGCGGGCATCACGGCCAGTCCTCACGGCTTGAGTTTAGTGAATATTGAATACCCGGCTGAGTTTGATTTGCCTCGTGCTGTTTGTGTTTCCGTACCATTAATGGCTGCGTGCGTTTTTGATCGTGGCACGTAAGGAGGATTAGGGGTTATGAGCAGTGCGACCCGTGAGGTAACGGCAATAAAATTCTGTGGTATCAGGGACCCTGCTTCAATCGAGTTGGCAGCGTCCTTAGGGGTTAATGCGGTGGGGTTTGTGTTGTATCCGCCAAGTCCACGTGCTGTAACGGTGGAACAATTGCGGGTCTTGCAGCTTGAGGTACCCCCTTTTGTGGTGCGTGTTGGGTTGGTGGTAAATCCGAATGCAGATATGGTGAAGCGATTAATTGATGAGCACATCATCGATGTTATTCAATTTCACGGTGAAGAATCGGGTGAATTTTGTGAGGGTTTTGGTTTTCCGTATGTGAAAGCGTTACCCGCGATACCGGCTGTTCGCCAGACGCATTATTGGACACAGTGTTTGAGCACGTATCCTTGTGCACGCGCTTTCTTGCTGGATACCCCGCATCCCACGTTGCGAGGTGGTACGGGGCGTTGTTTTGATTGGTCGGATTGGCCAAAGCAGATTGATCGTCCATTGATTTTATCCGGTGGTCTCACGGTGGAAAATGTAGCGGGCGCGATTGCACGTACGCATCCTTACGCGGTTGATGTCAGCAGTGGTATTGAACGTGAGCCGGGTGAAAAATGTCGAAAACGTATGATTGATTTTGTTGCATCCGTTCGATCTGGTGCGGCAGGAGAGGGGTGAAGGTCTTCGTTTTTGAATGGCTGCACGATTTTTGTATGTCAGTGTGGGATTGTGCTTGAATTCGAAGCAAGGAACCAGAATTTGGTGGATGAGATCTGGTATTGCTTGATGGGGTTCAGTACACTGAATTGGCAGAACCGATTGGTCACTCAGAACAGGAATGCTGTTGATCAAAGTGCGTGAGATCGTGGCGACGGTAGTTGCTTTATGCCTTTATTTGACATTTGACGATTGTTTCATGTAACGATTCATGAGAATTTGGCATGAGAATGGGTGTTGGGTAACGTGAATGACATATTGGTGAAGTGGCTGGCTGGTGAGTGTGGATGTGCTCACTTGAATTCACTTAAAAGATGAAAGAGCGAACAGTATGGCGACAAGTTGGCTGGAAAAAATATTACCTCAAATTCGTAAATCGAAGGACCGTAAAGCGAGTCAGGTGCCGGAAGGTCTGTGGCGGAAATGTCCGGCTTGCGAAGCTATCCTGTATCGACCTGAATTGGAACGAAGTTTGGATGTGTGCCCGAAATGTGATCATCATTTACGGGTCTCAGCGCAACGTCGTTTGGAGCTGTTTGTTGATAACAGTGATGAGTTAATATGGCTTGGATCCGATTTTGTGCAACGGGATCCGCTCAAATTCAAAGATTCCAAAAAGTACAAAGACCGTTTGCAGCAGGCCGAAAAAGCGTCGCAGACTGATGAAGCGTTGCTGGTCGCGGAAGGCGCGGTTTTGGGTAACCGTGTGGTGGTGTCCGCGTTTGAATTTCGCTTTATGGGTGGCAGCATGGGTACGGCGGTGGGCAGTCGATTTGTTGAGGGTGTGAAACGGGCGATTGAACTTAAGGTGCCGTTTATTTGTTTTTCCGCCAGTGGTGGCGCGCGAATGCAGGAGGCGGTGTTGTCGCTGATGCAAATGGCCAAGGTGTCCACCGCGCTTGAGCAATTGGCGCTGGCGAAGTTGCCTTATATTTCGATTATGACGGATCCCGTTTACGGTGGTGTTTCGGCATCTTTGGCCATGTTGGGTGATATTAATATGGCTGAACCCAATGCCTTGATTGGTTTTACTGGGCCGCGGGTTATCGAGCAAACTGTCCGACAGAAGTTGCCAGAAGGTTTTCAGCGATCGGAGTTTTTACTGGCTCATGGTAGTATCGATATGATTGTGCATCGTCACAATATACGCGATCAGCGAGGACAGTGAGGAGGAGGAAACGAGTAAGATCAAGCAGGATGCGCACAATGAACAACACAATGAACAACAGCGACTCTGTGAAGAAGATGTTGGGCTGGTGGAAGAAGGCAGTGATCTCGCGAAAGATAAAGATCTCATAAAAGAAAATGATCTCACAAAGGTGAGCAGAACGACTTGGTCAAAAGACTCCAATAAACTGGAGCAGAAAAAGAAGAAATCTTCGTACTCGAGCGGTGGTTTTGGTGGCTTGCAGCCTATAGTACGGTGACTGTTAGTACGGTAACTGTTGTTAGTACGGTAACGTTAGTACGATGAAATGCGCGGTGACGGTGAGCGCGAGCCGAGCGTGGATCTGAGTATTATAACGAGACTCAGTATTATCAGAAGACCCAGGTCGCTACTACCGGCGACGCGTTTCACGGCTCCAGAGGCGCTGAGGCGACCAGCCCCGCACTTGTCACAGCGTTCCGTTGGTTTGATTGCGGAGGCGATCAGGTGTTTTTCCACTTGAGCGGGAGTTAGGGTGGGGTTGAGCCCGAGCATAAGCGCAATGACGCCGGTGACATGTGGCGCGGCAACGCTGGTCCCTGCATAGCCGATGATGTAGTCTTCTTGCCCAGCGGCTTGCTGGCCATTGTTGCTCGTGCTTAAAATGCCTTCGTCGCTATCAATTGGATTTTGTGGACTGCCACCCGGTGCGAGAAGATCGACGACGGACCCTAAGTTTGAATAATCGGTCACTTTTCCAGATGCCGATGCGGCGGCGACAGCAATAACGTGGTCACAGGAAGTGGGGACCACTTGGTCGGCATTTGCCCCTTCGTTACCCGTCGCGACGACCACTGTTACACCCCGATTGACGGCGGTATCGATCAAGCTTTGAATTTCAGCGGTGCACGCCAGACCCGAAACACCCAAACTGAGATTGGCGACACCCACTGGATTGGGGTTGTTGGGTATTCCTGCAAGCGGTTCGCCGGCGGCCCACAACAGACCTTCTAACGCATCAAGCATTGATCCACCACAAGGACCCATGACGCGAATCGGCACGATGCGTGCGTTGGGTGCAATACCGCTGACACCTTCGCCATTGTTAATGCTTGCTGCGATGATGCCACTGACCACGGTGCCATGCCAACTACTGGGTGTATCGGTGGCGGGGACTCCCTGACCACAGAAACTAGGAGTAAGGTAGTCGCCGGGGTCGGTGGGGTCTAGATCTCGTCCGTTTCCATCACGGCCAATAATGGGGTTGGAAACAAAGTCTATGCCCTCAACAACCTGGCTGGACAAATCGACATGGGGCAGGATGCCGGAGTCGATGACGGCAACGTTTACCGGAGTGAGTGTGTGTCGGAAGGAACCTTTGAGTGCGATATCCCAGGCCTTTTGCAAATCAATGCCGCCTACGGGATCGTGAAAATGCCACTGCAAATGTTGGTATTCGTCATTCGATTCCATAAACGCTTTGGTTTGGTAGTCCAAAATGGTTCCGAAAACACCTGATTGGTTTTCAATCGCTGTGATGATTTCATCAAATTCAGCCGTACTACGCGCTGAAATTTCAACTTCATCGATGCCGTGAGCGATGGTGCTAACGTGCAAAGTGGCGGAGGCGAAACGCGTAGCTAGGCGCTCGTTCCACGTTGCCCGCGCAGCCAATTGAGCGCGGTTAGCTAATTCCGTTTTCTTCGGTTCGCTTGGACTTATAGAGGTATCAATATCTGTAATGGCTGCTTGTTTAGCGTGTTTGATGGCATCGGTATACAGCACCATGACCCGGTTTGAGGCGAGTGTTGGTGGTTCGGGTTGTGGCTCGGCGGCGATCAAGTGTGGTAATAGCATGAATAGACATGCGCTGATTGGAGCAAAGACGATGAACGAGGTGCGCAGTGTTCGGTAAGTGGCACGGGTCATGATGGTATTCGCTCGTTAGCGTTAGAATGAGTGCATGCGCTGGAAACTGTAAAGGAGTGTCTTTTTTTCAATGAGTATCGCAGGTTTCATTTTTCCAAACAATTACCAAATGTAACCCTTGTAACGAAACAAGAATGAAGAAATGGACTTGTATGACCGCATTATTAATGGTGCGCACAGTAAGTGCATAAACAGCGACAGCGGACCGCAATTGGGTACGCCAAGTCCACACGCGTTAACGTGAACTCGGCTTCCTGTTACCGGCTAATTGAAAAATTACAATGTCGTTAAATGTCGTTAGATGATGGAGCGCTTAGGCGGCGATAAACAGCAAATCACGACCGACGCGCGTTGCGACCTCCGGACCGGCTAGGACTTCAACGAGTTGCAGGGCGAAGGCCATGGCTTTTGCTGGACCCTGGGCCGTGATGCAGTTGCCGTCTATGACCACGGCTTCTTGAGCTCGACTGGTGTCGGGTAATTGGTCTTCGCAGCCGGGGTAGCACGTTGCGGCTTTGTTGGCGAGCAAGCCGTGTGTGGCCAGCACCAAGGCGGGAGCAGCGCAGATGGCAGCGATCCAATCATTTTGATTGAGTTGTGCTTTGAGTTTCTGAATGAGGGGCGGGTAGTCACGCAGGTTTGCGGCACCTGGCAATCCGCCGGGTAGGGCAATGCAATCAAAATGCTGTGTGGCGATATTGTCAAAATGAGTGTCGGCGGTGAGCATGAGACCGTGCGCGGCGGTAATTTGCTTTTCACCGTTCGGTTTAATGCTGGCCAGGGTCACAGTGATGTTGGCGCGCCGTAATACGTCAACTATGTTAATGGTTTCAATTTCTTCGATGCCGTCTGCAATGGGTACCAATACGCTGTGTGCCATCGGATTTCCTCCCTCCCTTTTTCTGATGCTCTGTTTTTGGCTTAGTTAATGGGGTCTTCAGGATTAGTTAATGGGGTCTTCAGGATAGGTGACAGGATAACAGGCTTTGGAGATTTGGGAAAACGAACGGTAAAAGAACTGAAAACGAACGGATCGTTTGTGGCAACCTCTGTCGTGTCGTAGAATGTGCGTGGCGCGTTTGGGGTTTACCATCGCGTCTTTGTTTTTTTGAGGTTTTTTTGAGTTTGGTGCATGTTCATTCACTTTCACACACTCTCACAGGAGCGCGTTATGGTGTGTCGTGTAAGGCCGGTGGTATGGCTTGCCACTATTATTTTCTTGGGTATTGTGTTGGCTTGTTCGTTGAGTGTATCACGGGCGAGTCAGGTAAATCCGGTGATGCCTGCTCAAGAGCGCAGTACGGAGGCCGCTGAGGCCTTAGGCGGACCAAAGGAAAGTCGAGGTATTCTCAGTGTGCGCACAATGGGTTCAAACTCATTGGGTAAAGATTTTACGGCTTTAGCCGGGCGTTCATACCGTGTACGTGAAATTACGGTAGCGCCTGATGGGGTGGTGGCCGCACATCAACATAAACAGCGTCCGGGTGTCGCATACATTGTTGAAGGTGAGATTATGGAGTTTCGCAGCGACGAAACGGCTCCTATTTTGCGAAAAGCGGGAGACGTGGTGTTTGAGAAAAGTGGCATGGCGCATTGGTGGCACAATCAGTCGAATCAGCCTGCTAAAGCGATTGTCATGGATATTGTGCCGGATTCCGAGTTGTCACCCTAGCGCTGGAGTTTGTATCGGTATCTCAGTGAGAAAGCGCATGACATGTTAAACCGTTTACTTTTTGTATTAGTGTTGATCCTACCGGGCGTGCTGTGCGCTGCGGTATTTTCGGAAGCGTATCCCTATCGTTTGGAGTTATCGGATGCGTCTTTGAAAGCGGTATTGCACAAGGGTTTGGCGACGCAGCGCGCCGAAAGCGCGGAGTTTAAGTCGTATGAACGACCAGAAAAAGCCGCCCAATTTGACCGCAATATTTTAAATCGATTACTGAAATCGGAAGGATATTATGCGGCTCAGGTGAACACGCGGCTGCTGAACGATGATATTGTGCACACCGTCATTCCTGGGCCGATGTATCGTGTTGCGCGTCTGCAGTATCATTTTCCTGAATACGTTCGGCCTTTGGATTCGCACGAGTTACCACTTCAAAAACAGATGCCGCTGAAAGCCCATGCGGTGCTTGAAACGGAGAAAAGACTTAAAAACCACATTTTGGATCAGTACTGTTTGTACGATGTGGACATGAGCTACCGCGTTCAGCTTAACCATAAAACACGTCAGGCTTTTGTGACGTATACCTTGCAACCCAGTCCGCCGGTGTATTTTGACACACCTCACATTGTGGGAAATAAAACCCTAAAGTCCGATTACGTCAACAGCTTTTTTACCTTTAAAAAAGGTGATTGCTTTAAGCGTAAAGCGGTGGAGTTAACGCGCATTAAATTACTGCAAACCAATTTGATTGTTAAAGTCGATGTGGCGTTTGAGCTGTTGGAAAAGGCGTCATCGGAATCGGATGCCTCGGATCAGGATGCGCAAAAGCATGCACAACAGAACGGGTCAATGAATGAGTCACCGCAGGCCGTACGGGTCACCTTTGACATTCTAGAGCGGAAACATAAAACCGTTAAAACGGGTCTGGGGTATAATGGTGATATTGGCTCGCGGTTTTTGGTGGGGTGGCAGCACCGGAATGCGCGAGGTCGCGGAGAATTGTTGGATGTGGAAGCGCGCACCAGTCCGGTGGAAGACGGTGTGTTTTCAACATTAAAAGTACCACATTTTCGTCACATGAGTCAGACTTTAGAACTGAATGCTGACTTGGAAACGGAAACCACGGATCAGTTTGAATCTAAGCGTCTGGATTTTGGCGCCACGCTTTCTCGTCCATTCCGAGAGCACTGGAATGGCAGCCTGGGGTTTAGCGGAGAAATTGGGCATGTGGAAGGCGAAGATTATCAATTGTTGTCATTTCCGCTCACCTTGACCTATCTCAATACGGAAGATCGTTTTAATCCGGAGACGGGTTGGGGCGTTCAGTTGCAAATTCGTCCGTTTAGTAATGTGCGAGACGACTACGCCGTTTTCGTGAAAAATACCTTCACCGCCAGTGCGTATTATACGCCACATGAGAACAAAGCCATTCAGTCTGCTTTGGTGAAGGGGGAGCGCGACGCTACGGGGACTCATCGCTTTTGGCTTCCGACGATAGCAGGGCGTGTTTCAGTGGGTAGTATTAATGCGGGTAGTTTGGATGCGGTGACTGAAAACCATCGATTTTATGTGGGCGGGGGTGGCTCTGTGCGTGGTTACGCGTATCAGAGTGTTGGCGATTTAAACGATGCCAACGAAACGGATGGTGGACTTTCTTTCGCCGAGTATTCCTTGGAATTGCGTTTTCGTATTAATGAGAATTGGGGGATGGTGTTGTTTCAGGATGCCGGTTACGCGTATCCAGGAGAGCGCCCACGCTTTGGGACTGATTTTGTCCGTGGCGCCGGTTTTGGCGTGCGGTATTTTACCTCTTTTGCCCCCATACGGTTGGATATTGCGACTGCCTTGGACCCGCGTGAGTATGCACAAACCAACGATGAGAACGCTTCACTGGATAGCGATTTTGAATTGTACATCAGTATAGGACAGGCGTTTTAATGTGTTGGAAACGGTTGTGTTGGAAACGGTTGGTACGGGCTGTTCACACGGGGCTGATTGTTTTTTTGCTTTTGACTGCCGTAATTCTGGTGAGCGTCGGGTTTGGTGTAGGTACGGAAACATGACGGCTTTGGCTGAGTCACCGCGCCATGGCGTTTGCGCAAACGCCGAGCTTGATGGTTCGAATTGACGGGCTGCGCTGGCCAGAATTGGGGAAATTATTCGCCGACCGGATTGAAATTCGCATTCACAATGCGGTGAGTCATCAAACGCAAACGTTGCTACAAGTAGAACAATTTCTGTTTCAATGGCGTCCAGCGGCCTTGCAGCAGCGTGTTGTTCACATTACGGCACTGCGCGCCGAGACCGTGTCATACACGCTGCCTGCCACTCAAGCGCAAGACGCGCAAGCTAAAAAAACGGTGAAAAGTGGGTTTGACCTGTCTTCGTTTCCGCAAATTCAATTGGATGAGTTGATCATACGCACCTTAAACGTGCTGCACGAAAATGCTCAGCATCCGGTTCCGCCCTTGTCTGTGGCGGGCAAAGCGGTGTTCTTTGATCGTGCGGTTCCCGTGGATGCCACACTGAATATTGACGCCTTAAATGAAAATCCCACCTCACTGTTTGTAATGGCTCATGCGCTGAGCCCGCGCGCCATCCACGTAACGGGGCGTGTGCAGGAACCGGATGGGGGGTGGCTAGGGCAACGCTTAAAATTACCCGTAAAACAAGATCTGAAAGCCGAATTTGATGCGGAAATAAAGAAAAACGTAGCGAAAAATGCGGACAGACTGAAAGTGCGGGTCAACACATTTTTGATGCCACTTTTTACGCACACGATCGAGGTGAGTGGCGCAGCAGAGTTGGATTTGGCGACGCAAGCACTGACCGTGCAAACGGTGCGGATTAAAACGGATGAGCGTGTGCAGCAGGCGAACGCTTATGTCTCGTCGACAGCGGTCCGTTTTGAAGCGCAGTTGGATGAACTTCCGCTTACCTTGATGACGCCTTGGGTGAAAGAAATAAAAAGCGGTGTTGTCAGTGGTGCGGTGCACGGTGAATGGTTGCCCAAGCAGAAAGCGGACTCACCGACGGTTAAAGCCCATATTGAAACAGCTATGCGTTACGCCAGTCATGAGGTGAAGGCGACCGTAGCGGGTGAATACGCGAATCGTCTGCTGCGTCTGGCGCCATCTCAGCTTCGCTTGGATGGGTCCCAAGTGGATGTGCAGGGTGTGTTGGATCTATACGGGAAAGCCAATAACCTTCTGGTTCATTTGGATACCTTGCACACCGATGCGCTGCGAAACGCACCGGAATTAAAACAGGTACCAATTCCAGAAAGCTTGCATGGGCAAATTGACGATTCGACCATTCGTTGGAAAGGTGCGATCCGTGACCCCCATGTTTATGTGTCGACAAGCGCGCAAGGTACGTATCAAGGTCAATTTTTTGAGGTGGAAACGGAGCTGGATGCCACGCGGCGAAATGCGAACATAAAAGCGTTGGTGGCGAAGGTGAATGCGGCGCGTTTCGAAGGGATTGGGAAGGTGGATTGGACGGGGGATCAGAATGATTTCCGTGTACATTTTTTGAATGCCACCCAGAAGTTGCTCGCGTTAGCGCCACAGGTCATGCAAGATCGCGTTCCACCTGCTTGGCATTTTATGGGTGAAGGTGCGGTGACCTTGTCGGGGTCACTGAGCGCGCCGCGAGTCGCCACGGATGCAACCGTTACGGGACGTTATACGGTTGACGAGGGTGCGGTGCCGTTTCGATTGCGCACCAAGCATTCCGTCCAGCTTGGGAATCGAGATGCGGTGTCATTGACGATCGATCAGTTGGCGTTGCAGGTGTTTAATCGTCCTGTTTTTCAAGCAAGTGGATCCTATATGGATGAGCAGTTTGACTTAGCTTTTAATCTGAAGCGTTTGCCCACTCGTGCGTTGACGATGTTAGGCTTGGAGCACATCAGTGGTGAGGCTGTCGCTGAGTTGCGGGTGACGGGGTCCAGCTTGTCACCCCTTATTCAGGGGCATGTGCAATATGGCAACACGTTCTTAAATGGTTATCAGGGTAAGGCGCCATTTAAAGTGGTGAGTCGGTTTAAAACGGATCAAGGTTTGTTTTCGGTCAATGCGCATTTTACACAGAATGGAAACGATTTGGGTCAAAGTGATATCCGTTTTCCTTTGGATAAGACCATGGCATTTTTCCTCAATAAGCCGGCGGATGTGCAGGCTTATCCCTTGGATGTCTACGTGAAGATGCGCACGGATTTGAAGATCCTGGGTTTATTTATTGATCCGCGTATTCATAGGGTTGAAGGTCAATGTGACAGCGAGTTGCTGTTGGGCGGCACGATCCGGGATCCGGAAATAACGGGTCATGTGCGCGTAGAAGATGGGCGCTATGCCAATGATATAAGTGGTATTGATCTGAGTCACCTGCGTGTGGATGTGGCGGCTGACAAACAGAAGGTGACCTTGAATTCTCTGCGTGCTACAACCCTTCAAGATGGAACCTTGAGTGGCAGTGGTACGCTGCTGTGGCATCCCGATCAGCGTTCGAGCGCCAACGCGATGGCGTTTAAATTGCACGCACAAGATGCGTATTTGATTCAACGGCGCGAGGCACAAGGCGCGGTTTCGGGTGATCTGAGTTTAAAGGGTAATTTTGAAGCACTGGCCGTTGAGGGTGTGTTGAACGTCAGTCCCTTGAACATCAATTTGAATTCGAGTATCAAAACGAGTATTCCGGAAATTAACGTAACGGACAGTGAAGCCGATACCTCCAATGCGGGGAAGACCATTCCGGATGTCCACTTGAACATAAAGGTGCTGGTGGATCATCAAGCCTATATGCGGGGTCGTGGATTGGAAACGGAAATCGGTGGTGAGGTGTTAATAAAAGGCACAGCAAAAAATCCTGAAGTGGTGGGTGCTTTTAATACGAAGCGTGGAAAGCTGGATGCCTTGGGTAAGACGTTTATGATCCAAAATGGCTCTGTCCGGCTCAGTAATGATGTGATTGGTTTGCGTATACCGGGTGTGCACACGGGAAAAGAACATGAGTATACCGTAGAAATATACGGTACCTCTGAGGCGCCTAAATTACGCTTGAGCGCTGTGCCGGATATACCGGAAGATGAAATTTTGTCACGCTTGATTTTTGGAAAATCCATACAAGAAATTACTCCCTTCCAAGCGATTCGTTTAGCCAGTGCGGTGCGTACTTTGAAAAATGGGAGCAGTTTTGATCCGCTGGATAAGACGCGCAGTGTCCTGGGTATTGATAGCTTGAATATCGATAACGAACAGACTGATACGGGCAGTAACGTCAACGTTGGTATTGGTAAGTACATTAATGAACGCGTGTATTTGGAGTTGGAACGTTCGTCCGATTCCAGTCAGTCGTGGAAAGGTTCAGTACAGATGGAAATCACGCCTCGGGTTTCTGTCGAAGCGGGAACGGGTGACACCGGTGCAGGTGATGCCGAAATTATTTGGAAAAAAGATTATTGATAAAATCCAAAAAAGCAGGAGGCATACCGCGAGATCCATACGTTCAAGCGTGGCTTGAGCTTGAATGCTGAGGCAATGCCATCGCAACGCACGCCGTCTTGTCGACGCTTCATAAAGCATTCATTGAACGCAAGGCCAAATGCCACTATTCCGTCCTGTCCTTCTAGTCCTTCTAGTCCTTCAAGTCCTTCAAGTCCTTCTATTCTTTCTCGGTCTATCTATCCATACAGGAAAAATAGATAAGGTCTTAAAACCATTCGCTTTAGTAAAAATATGGTTTTTACTTAGATCCTGTGAAACCATTTAGATTTTGTGAAACAAAATGTAGTTCTGGTACCGGAATTGGCCGTTATGGATTCAAAATATTTAAGTAATGTCATAATGAATCTTGCATTACATGCTGATAAAAATCCCACTTTGGGTTTTAGTAAGTACAGATCGCTCTTTATTGTGATTAGTCTATTTGCTTTATTCTTTGTTTTTAGTCTATTTGTCAGCTACTACATGCACAATAACAGCATTAAAAGCATTAATTATTCGAGTTCAGTGCAAGATATTTATGAACGGTTTAATAAAGCTTATGCAGCGGACAATGTTAATCAGAAATCATTGGAGGCCGATCTAGAACTTCTGGAAAATGGAGGTGAATACACCATGCCATCGGGGGAGCGTTTTACGCTGCCGCCTTTGAGTGAGTATTTATTCAATGATTCCAATGATATCATCAATGAAACACTTGGATTTTCACAGCAGAAAGATTTCAGAGCGGTCAATAGCAGCCTTAAACAATTGGTAGAAAAAGTTTTTATTAAAAAAGACAAGAAAATGAAGTTGATGACTTCATTGGTTTTTGTATTGGGTGTTATGGCAATTATTTTATATGTCATCGTTATCATTCAGCTTATACTTCAGCTTGCGAGAAGCGACGAGGATGAAACAACGTCCAAAGAAGAAACAGCTGGTATTATGGCGACTGTTTCCGAAGGACTTTTCCTCATTAATAAAGATTATGAAATAGGCTTGGAGCAGTCCGCGTCTTTGAAAGAGATGTTTTCCATGCAGCGAGATTTGGAAGGGAATTTCTTTGAATTTATTGGTCAATACGTAACAAAAAATGATATTGATATTGCTCAAGATTATATCGAGTTATTATTTGGGCAGCGTGTAAAGGAAAAGCTCATTTCTGATCTCAATCCATTGACGCGCGTAAAAATACACATCGCGAAGCGTGATGGGAGTTATGAAAATAGATTTTTAAATTTTAAATTCAAGCGCGTTTTTTATAGAGATCAATTGTCTCATCTTTTGGTGTCCACCACGGACATAACCAGGCAAGTGCTGTTAGAGCAGGAGTTGGAAGAAACGAGAGATCAGCAAGAATCACAAATTGACTTGTTAATGAGTATATTACACGTTGATAATAAAGCGTTATCCGCATTTTTTGAATCGACGCATGCCGCCTTATCGGAAGTGAATCAAACACTGAAAAGTAAAGGTCACAGTGACACTGAATTGCGTAAAAAAATTGCCCTCATTGCAAGAAATATCCATAAAGTAAAGGGCGATGCGGGAAATTTAAACTTGCATAAGTTTGAAAATTCAATGCATTGTTTGGAAGAAGAGCTGCAGTCTCTTAAAAAGAATACTCAGGTTAATGGAAAAGACTTATTAGAGCTCACTATTCAGCTTAAAAACGCATTTGTTGAATTAGAGAGCATGAAATGTCTTGTTGAAAAAGTAAGTAAAATAAACTTGGTGCCCGGTGCAACAGGATCGGCTGAAGGCAATGCGAATACCGATGACGCTGTTGTTATGCCAATCAATAACAGTAGACATTCGCTCATTAACTTATCCCATAAAATTGCAAATCGTGAAAGTAAGAAAGTCATGTACCTCGAATACGGTATGGATGACACCATTCCAAATGCAATTCAAGAAGTTGTGAATGATATCGCTATTCAATTAGTCCGAAATAGTATTGTGCATGGTGTTGAGCTGCCAGAGGAGCGCATTCATCAAGGTAAGTCACCCGTTGCTCAGGTGGTCGCCAGTTTTGTGAAGCTAAAAGACAATGGCTATGAAC
>JARRRL010000003.1:37450-55421 GCA_037380725.1 Gammaproteobacteria bacterium
GTGATCAAAAAATCACTGAAGATACGCCTCCGATGGATATCATTCGATTAATATTTGAACCCGGATTCTCCAGTAAAGACGAGGCGGGTATTGATGCTGGACGAGGCGTTGGTCTGGATCTCGTAAAAGAGCTAGCTGATAAATATAAAGCGCGTATCTCAGTGGGATATAAAGAAGGAAAGTATTGTGTATTCAGAATTAAGTTTCCTGCCATTGCTGTTGATCAAGGCGTAGCTGCCTAGGAGCCATTGTTCAAGAAAACCAGTACGTTCTCTGTTTATTTACTTTCATTCAAGAGAGATTAGAATCAAGATGAAATGTATGGCTGTTGATGATTCAAATGTGATAAGAACCATGGTGGAAAAAGTCATTGCTGATAAAGGCTTAGAATTTGTTGGCTCCGCCAAAAATGGTGTTGAAGCGATTAGCCAATTTAAGGAATTTAGACCTCAACTCGTTACCATGGACCTCACCATGCCGTTGATGGATGGCATTGAAACGACAAAATCGCTTCTTGAAATTGACCCGGATGTAAAAATACTCGTTGTATCCGCTCTTGCTGACAAAAAAACACTTCTGGAAGCAATTAAAATTGGTGCAGCAGGTTACTTATGTAAACCGTTTACGGAGCATGCTTTACTGGATGCGCTCGACGAGTTAATGGAGGAGTGAGCATTATGAATAATGAGCAATTACAAGTTTTTGTTGATGGCGTAATGAATTATTTTGAAACACTTTCAAGTACACCAGCACAAGTCGGCACCCCATTTTTAATTGACGATATGAATGAGTACTTGGAGGAATATACTGGGTTTATTGGTATTTCAGGTAAATACCAAGGCATTGTATTTTTTACCTCGCCAAAGGCTATTTTGCTGCACCTGTTGGCGAGTTACAATGTCAAAGACGTCAGTTCAGATAATATGCTTGATTTGGTGGGGGAAATTGCCAATACCATTTCTGGTAATGCAAGGCGTACTTTGGGGGATGAGTTTATGTTGTCCGTTCCCGTTGTTATGCGTGGTGAGCATTCAAAGGTCAAAGTCACTAAGACATTCGAGATATATGTCATACCTATTATTTGGAGACAGCACAGGGCCAATGTGATAATTAATTTGAATATATAGACAGGTGAAAGTAAGCGCCGGGATATCAGTTCGTCGCTGGGTTTTCTCAATCATTCCAATTGCTAAGGTGTTAGATCACACATTATGTTTACGCTAAAATATTGGAAATTGAAAAGATTTAATATCTTTATATTAAATATTGCCTTTGTGCTGGGGTTTATGTCGTTTTCGGCTTATGGTCGTGATACCGCTAGCGCTGTGCCGGATTCCGAAGGGTTGATCCAGAATTTTGGATACATTTGGATTGCTTTTTGTACGGCGCTTATCTTCTTTATGCAGTTGGGGTTTGCTTTGCTCGAAAGTGGAATGGTCCGAGCTAAAAACACCATCAACGTAATCATGAAAAATTTTGCTGATATCGGTCTGGGTACTTTAGGTTTTTGGATGTTTGGTTATGGAATTATGTTTGGTTATGGTAGCTTTGATGATTTTAAATTGGAATATTTCACACCGCGTTTTACCGATCTGAGTCGATCAATGGATTTAATCTATCAAATGATGTTTGCTGCTACGGCAGCGACGATTGTATCGGGCGCTGTGGCTGAAAGAATTCGTTTCCTGCCTTATATTTTCGGAGCATTCTTGATCACCACTCTTATTTATCCCGTTTTTGGTGAATGGGCTTGGGGAGGCACTGCGGAGCATCCTGGTTGGCTTAAAGAACTCGGCTTTCACGATGTGGCCGGTTCCACGGTTGTTCACTCAGTTGGCGCGTGGTGTGCGCTTGGTGCGATAATGGTATTAGGGCCACGGTTTGGTCGGTACAGCCGGAAAGGTCAATTGCATGATATACCCGGACACAATTTGCCTTACGTTGCTTTTGGCGGATTAATTTTATGGTTTGGTTGGTTCGGTTTCAATGGTGGTTCTGTGAACAAAGATCTGTCTAATCTTGGACAAATATTACTGGTCACCCAATTGGGTGCTGCGGGTGGTATCTGTGGCGCTATCTTTTGGATGGCATTGCAAGGCACTGGTCTTAGAATTACCTTAGCGGTTAATGGCGGACTGGCGGGGTTGGTATCAATTACTGCAGGCGCGAATGTGTTTGAACCACAGATGGCATTGTTATCTGGAGTGATTGGCGGCATCATTGTTGTGACATCTACAAATTTGCTCAATCGCTGGAAGATCGATGACGTTGTTGGTGCTATCCCGGTGCATGGTTTTTGTGGCGCGTGGGGCACCTTGGCGGTCGGTCTTTTTTATCCTGGAGATATGTTTAATTTTGAGCGTATCATCACTCAGATCGTGGGCATTGTTGCAGCTTTTATATGGGGCTTATCTTCTTCCTATGTAGTATTTTTTATACTGAATAAGCTTAATTCAAGCATACGAGTGCCGACTAAATTTGAGCAACGTGGTTTGGATGTTAGTGAACATCACGAGATTGGGTATGCCGATTTCATGACAACGCAAGTGGGTATTGATGTTCTGGATAAGGAAAAGCCGGAAAATGAAAATGCCGTTATAAACAAGCCTCAACTGTCTACGTAGTAAGAGTTTAAAGATATGGTATTTATAGATGCGGCTGTTGGTGTGTGTTGCGTAGGCAGTGGTCGTAATAATAAACTCATAACGAGACGTTGAGGAGGATGGGCGTGTCATCCAGCAACCCTTCATTAAGTAATCCTAACTTTTTGCACGATCAAAGAGTTGTTTATCGAGCGCTCACTCGCATGACCGATGACTTTGCTCTGTCGATGTGTGCATTTCAATTTTGGTTAAAAAATCATGCCAGCAAGGCGCTTAATGCGAACGAATTCACGGCTGATTTACAACAATATTTAGGGATCAGCAACGACCAAAAACGTACGCTCACTGTAGCAATTCATGCCTCTTTGNNAGTGAATCCTCCGAGAGTCAGTCTGTGTCGCCTCCCATGCGTGATGCAACACCGAGCGATTCAGGTGAAAGCAAAGGGTTTGTATCCATCAATTCTGCCCATCACAGTATCACGACGCAATTTTTAAAAACGATTATCAGCGAAGTCAGAAAACTTGGACAAGAATCTACCATTGAACTGCAAGAAGTGCTCATTGAAGATGGCTTGGACATCAGCAATCCTCGTTTAGCTAAGTTGATAATTGATTGGGCTAAAGCAAACTTCAGTAATCTTGAATTGCCTAAAGATATTGATATTTCTGAATGTACGCAATCAGCGCACGCTGTCTATTTGTCAGTCTGTGAGGCGGTGGGTCCGGTGAAAGCTGATGTTATTTTGAATAAAACCATTACACTGCTGAATGAGTTGCCTGAAGCTTCTATCTTTACTCCCAATAAACTACTTTAATTGTTGCTTGTGTGGAAGTGGTCGACACGCTCAAGGGCTGGCTGATGCGAGTGATGCCGAAATAATTTGTAAAAAAATTATAAAAAGTTCTAAAATAGAAAAATACTAAAAAAGATCAGTATGTCACAGTGTTTTTCTGTGTCGATGTCATCCAGATGACATTATTTCTTAGAAAGATACATTTCTTAGAAAGATAAGAGTATCGATCAAGGGAACACTTTTTTACGACAGTAAACCTTGATGTTTGTTACATGCTCTTCATAGCCTTACGATTGGTTGGATGTTCTGATCCGGCTTGCTTTATGTTATCCCGTCATGTTGATCCCGTCTCTTGCCTCTTGCCTCTTGCCTCTTGCCGTGTGCATCATAGAGCGTTTGTTGATGACGGTGCCCGGCTTTGGGGCAGCGTGAAGGAAAAGTACTGCACCCAACAGAAAAATCGTTTACTTTACGGATCCTCTGATGGATATTCATGCTTGACTCGGTGTACCGCTCAGCGCATTTCAGTTTGGCGCATAACGGTTCGTTACGCTGATAGATGGCGGGCGATGCTCATTATTTGTACAGTTTTGAATTGTTGCGATTTCAGATAAAAGTGTTACGATATGCGCCGTATATCCGGTAAGGGGCGCCTAGGAAGGCGCGTCGTTTTCTACAGGGAGGTATTATGCGAATCAGTATTTTTGGTCTGGGGTATGTCGGAGCTGTTTGTGCGGCGGGATTGGCCTCTCGCGGCCATCATGTTATCGGCGTAGATATTTCGTCGGATAAAGTTGACCTCATTAATCGCGGACATTCCCCCATTGTTGAGCCTGGTTTAGAGGAATTGCTCTCTGCGGCTGTTGAGAAACAGTTGGTTCGAGGCACGACGGATGTGGTGGATGCGGTTCAGAACAGTGATCTTTCCATGATCTGCGTTGGAACGCCAAGCAAGCGAAATGGCGATTTAGAGCTGGAGCATGTGGAAGACGTATGCCGAACGATTGGCGGGGCGATGCGTGAAAAGTCGCAGCGTCATGCGGTTGTTGTGCGCAGCACGGTGTTGCCAGGCACACTGCAGAATACCGTGATTCCGATTTTGGAAGATTGCTCCGGTATGCGCGCAGGTGTTGACTTTGGTTTGGCGACGAACCCGGAGTTTTTGCGAGAAAGTACGGCAATTCAAGATTATGATTTTCCACCGATGACGGTGATCGGTGAGTACGATACCGAGACGAGCGATCTGCTCGAGTCACTCTACCGTGATCTGCCAGCGCCGATTATTCGTAAGTCGATTGCAGTGACGGAAATGGTTAAGTATGCCTGCAATGTGTGGCATGCCACTAAGGTCAGCTTTGCCAACGAAATTGGCAATATTGCTAAAGCGGTTGGTGTGGATGGTCGAGAAGTGATGGAGGTGCTGTGCCAGGACGCTAAGCTGAATCTGTCCAAATATTACCTGCGCCCCGGTTTTGCCTTTGGGGGCTCGTGCCTACCGAAAGACGTCAGAGCCTTGACGTATCGAGCGGCTCAGTTGGACGTTCGTCATCCGCTGTTGTCATCGATTATGAGCAGTAACCATTATCAGGTTGAGAAAGCCTTCGATCTCATTCAATCCTACCAAAAGCGCCATGTGCTTCTCTTGGGACTGAGTTTTAAAGCGGGTACAGACGATTTGCGGGAAAGTCCGTTGGTGACTTTGGCGGAGGTGCTGATCGGCAAAGGTTACGCACTGAAAATTTTTGACCGCAACGTTGAGTACGCGCGTGTTCGTGGCGCCAATAAAGCGTATATCTCGACGCATATTCCACATGTTTCATCACTGTTAACCTCTGATTTAAGTGAAGCGATCAAACAGGCGGAAATCATTGTCATCGGTAATTCGGATGAACTGTTTGAGCAGGCCTTGACGCAGGTTTCGCCTGAACAGCGTGTGCTGGATTTGGTGGGTTTCATGCAGACCCAAAGTGATGAAAATCATGAAGGAATTTGCTGGTAACGACTTACCCATCCTACTGCCGAAAAAATCCTTTCTGAAGAACCTGGAGTTTGTACAATGAAGTGCGAAGCGACGTGCGAAACGCGTTCGGTTTTTCACTGGCGTATTCGTAGCCTGTCGGGTTGGCTGCTGTATCTGAGTTTGCTGGGTGGACTGGCCTTGCTTGTGCCGGAGACGGTGTTTGATCCGGCATCGGGGCATTTTCTGTTATGGATTGGCGTGGTGGGTTTGTGGCGCTATGGCGTTGGTTTCACCCACTTTGTGCGGGGTATGCTCTTTTTGTTTGTGGTTTATCCGTATTATCGGCGGAAAGCGGCAGCGCTGGGGCCGTCAGCGGTTCCCTCTCACGTATACCTGATGGTGACCAGTTTTCGGATTGATGCGCGCACGACCGCGATGGTATACGACTCGGTTATTTCGGAAGCCATTGCTACGGGATGGCCAACCACGGTGGTGTGTTCCATTGTGGAAATGGCGGATGAAATGCTGATTCGTTCTGTGTGGCAAAAGCATTGTCCGCCCGGTCGGGTTACATTACGTTTTGTGCGTATTCCTGGAACGGGTAAACGCGATGGTTTGGCGTATGGATTCCGGACTATTTCGCGTGATTGTCCGAATGAAAACGCCATTGTGGCGGTGATTGATGGCGACACGGTATTGACGCCGGGTGTGGTGGCTGCCACAGCGCCTTATTTTAAATTGTTTCCACGTCTGGGTGCGCTGACCACCAACGAATTTTGTCAGGTGCAAGGCAGTTATGTGATGTCTGAGTGGCACAAACTGCGTTTTGCCCAGCGTCACCTCAATATGTGCTCGATGGCCTTGTCCCGCCGTGTGCTCACCTTGACCGGTCGTATGTCGGTATTTCGGGCGTCTGTGGTGACGCGTGCGGATTTTATTCATGACGTTGAACATGACGAACTCTCGCATTGGCGTTTGGGGACCTTCCGATTTTTGACGGGTGATGACAAGTCCAGTTGGTACAGTTTGATGCGAATAGGTCTGGATACTTGGTATGTACCCGATGCTGTGATTCATACTGTGGAGCATCCACCCGATCCTCATTTTTTTCGCGCGAGCCGTCAGCTGATGTTCCGCTGGTATGGCAATAATCTGCGTCAAAATAGCCGCGCCACAAAACTGGGGCCTGCCCGCTTAGGCTGGTTTACGTATTACGTGGTGTGGGATCAGCGTGTGTCCATGTGGACCAGTATTTTGGGGTTAACGGCGGCGCTGGTGGCGGCCTTGACGTTTTCGATCAGTTATCTCGTGGTGTATCTGTTGTGGATTGGCGTTACGCGTTTGCTATTAACCGTTTTGCTGAAAGCGTCTGGGCATGCTGTGGGTCCACTTTACCCACTGATTCTCTATTACAACCAAATTGTCGGCTCGTTGATGAAAATCTACGTGGTGTTTCGATTGGATCGACAAAGTTGGACTCGGCAAAAAACAAAGCTGGAGCAAAATCGCGCGACCTTTCATGGATGGTTTAATCGATGGTCCGCTAAAACAATGACCTTTTCTTCGGTGAGTATTTTCCTGGCCGTCGTTTTTGCGCTGGTCTATCAATAATATTTTTCTACTGATCTGGTTTTGGGAAACGATCATTTATTCTGTTTTATTCATCACGTGCAATAGGTAAATATTCATGAACACCGTAGAAAAAATACATGAAAACACGAATATTGTGCATGAGTCTGAGGCTCAGCGACAGTATGCGCGGGTGCAAATGCCGCTTGTCTTAGAAACCTCAGTCTTAGAAACCTCAGTCTTAGAAACCTCAGTCTTAGGAACATCAGGTTTAGAAGCGTCTGAGTCAGGCGGCGGAACGGTGAGCAGAAAGCGCTATACCTTACACGATATTTCTGCCGGTGGTTTTAGCTTGCAGAACACGAACAGTGCGTTTGCCATCGGGCGAATCTATGAAGGCGTGCTTTTGGCGCCCATCGATGGTTTTACGCTGAGCTTAGAGGTGAGTTTTCAGGTGAGGAATTCGCACACCACGGGAGCGAGAATGGGGTTTGAGTTCCAAAATCTCGGTCCCAAAGCGGTTTCGGCACTGCGGTATTTGATTACGTCTTTTTTGAGTGGTGAATTGGTGCGTGTGGGGGATATGCTGAATACCTTATCCCGGGAAAATTTCACAAAGGCGCGTCAAACGACTGCATCCAAAACGTCTATGGGTGGGAAACTCAAAGCCGTTGTGGGCAGTGTTGCTTTTTTAGCAGCCGGTCTTACTGCCGCTGGTTTTGTGATGGGGCAATTGTACAATCACTTTTTGGTGACGACGTCGAACACCGGAAAGTTGGTGGTTGAGACGTATAAAATCACCATGCCCCGAGAGGGAATCGTGCAGCCCTTGGTGGCCCCAGGTGCGTCGGTAAAGCGGGGTGAATCTGTCGCAACTTTCGTTTCGCCAATGATGGATTTTCTCAGTACTGAGATGGCAGATGCGATAGATCCAGAGACGATAACGCTGATGTCGGACGCGGTGGTGAAGGGTACGCTGGTGAGCCCTTGCGACTGCAATGTGATGCAGTCTTTCGTGGGCACAGGGCAATACCGGGCGAAAGGCGAGCCCGTTTTTGCGCTCAGCGATCGTGAATCCATGCCGTATGTGATGGCCGCTTTTGATTTTAAATCCGCAGATGCGTTGCCTCTGGGCACAGCGGTCAATGTGCGGATTTTGGGTGAGGATCGCGTTTATACCGGAAAAATTACCCAGCTTCAGGTTCCTGGCGATGAAAAGGCCTTGAGTCAGACTGTCGAAGCGCGTGTTGTTCTGGATCAAGGTCCCTTGGCGGACGCGTTGTGGCGTCCAGTGAAGGTATATCGATCTCCGGACCTGAGTGGGGCCTTGATTAGCAAAGTGGTGGCGGCAACCGAGTGATTCGGCACTCGACACTCGAATAGTTTGTAAGCGTTGTTCTGTTCTGAATGCAAGGTAGGGGTGCTTCTGTGGTGACAGGGTTCCGGGAGATTTCCGGTGGTGGGCGCAGTGGGTTGGCGGTGGTTTGCTTGGTGGGGCTGCTGTCTGGGCTGCTATCAGTACTGACAGGCTGTGCAAATCTTCCTGACCTTGAATTGGCGAAACGCGACCTGCAAGGGGGGCAGGAACAGGCCGCTGTGGCTCAATTGCAACGGTTGGCAGAGTTTGGCCTGCCGACGGCACAGGTGCTGTTGGGCGATTATTACTTCAATGAAAGTTTAAATATAAATTTAAATAAACGTTTCACGCCACGTCGAACGGCAAATCGCGATGGGCTTACCTTACCACCTTGGAAACGTGCGGAACAGTGGTATCAGGCTGCGGCTGATGATCATGAAGTTCGGGCTTATAGTCGCTTGGGCCGCTTGTATCGCCATCGCTTGGACGTCCAGCCCAACGACGATCACGCCAACATGGTCGCAGCGGCGAAGCGCTATTTTACCTTAGCCCTCGAAAATGGTGATGCGTCAGGAATCGCTGACTTGGTTGAGCTGTATTTTGATGAGACTCCTATCGTTAATGTCGAAGGCGCTGTGAGTGACGAAGGGGGCCTAAACGACGAACGCGAGCAGGCGCTGCGTCTGCCCGTGCTGGCACTGATTCGACAGAGTCAGGCGCGCGGGTATTTGGAAGCCAATTATGCGCTGGTCCGTTACTACGCGCTGACGGGGCAGGCCGAAGCGCGCCGTGAGGAGCGGATTCAACGGTGTCGGCTGGCCTTGGCAGTGGCACCGGCGTGTTTTATGGAATTGGCTCAGATTTATCAAGAGCAGCCCGCCTTGGGTGATGTGGAAACATTGGTGAATGCGATGCAAACACAGTGGCGCGATGGTCGTTTATCCGCCAACGCTTTGTGGAAAATGGCTTTTTGGTTGGTTGATCCGGAAAGATCGACGCCGCGCCCCCAGGCAGCGATTCAGTTGTTAAAACACATTGAGCGTGATGAACCCCGAGCTTTGTATGGTCAGGGGAAGGTGATGGCCCGTTTCCCCAGTTTGGGCACGCCCGCAGAATTGGTGGCGGTGCTGCAGCGGGGTTGCGATGCGGGTTTTGCAGAGTCTCACTTGCTGTTGGGACGTATTTATTATTATGGAAAGCGGGTTCCTTTGGACCCGGTGTTGGCTGAGCAGCACCTGTTGGCTGCCAGTACGGAAATACCGGCAGCCCATTACTTTCTCGGGCAAATTTACCGTAAGGGTTATTTGGGCAAACACGATCCGCATAAAGCGGTGGCGCATTTTTTACAAGCGGCGCGTGCGGGATCCGTCAAGGCGGATTACGCGTTAGCGGCGTATTTCTGGGAGAACCGGGGTATTCGGCGTAAACCCGAATACGCGTACGCTTTTGCTCGTTTGGCACTGACTGAGGGGCATCCCCGTGCTGAGCAACTCTTGACGGCGATCCAGCGAGACAGTGAACCCTTTGTGCCCGAACTCGGGGAGACCATTGCGCAGCGTGAACGAAGCGTCAGACAGGATGCTTTGCTTGCGGATGCGCTATCGCAACATGAATGAGTGGTATGACTGAGGGAAGTAGTTTGAATGGGGATGTTACGCCGTAAATTCAGTTCGCTGCTGTGGGTGTTCAGTGTGTTCACAAGCAGTGTTTTTTCGATTTACGCTCAGGCCGTTGAGGCGCGAGCGCCTCGGTGGCCAACGGTGGGATGGCCCATTGTGGACACCCGCGTATTGATGAATGCGTTTGTGCTGCACGATGCGGATCGCGATCTGGGCGCTGCCGAGGGCGGAGAATTTGGTGGTATGGGTATCCTGATCAAACCGCGCTGGATGGCTCGTTTTAACGAACAATGGCGTGGCGAGCTTTACGCACAGGCATTTTACGCCTCGGATACGGTTTTTTTGGATGCCGATGAAGGGGGGCATAGGGGACATAGTTCGGATCACTTTTTGGGGCTACGCGAACTGTGGTTGGATTGGTCGGGGCTGAGTCGATATCCCGGAGAATCGATCCGCTTTGGTCGGGAACGGGTGAAATACCACGACGGTTGGTGGTTTGATACGGATATCGAAGTGGCTCGCTGGATTTTGGACACCAGCTTGTTGAGTGCCACGTTTGGCGTGGCTGAAAAGGTAAATGATTTTCGTACGGGTGATAGCGCATTGGATGCGGATGAAGAAAATTTGCGACGTTTGTTTGGCCATTGGCGTCGGCAGTACGCACCGCATCATTATGTGGAACTGCGGGCGCTGCACACGGCAGCGCGAGGACTGGCCGTGGGGGATCCGCGTCTTCGTTGGATTTATGTGGGCGTGGACAACGGCTATTTCGATTACCGTAATACACCAGTTTTCAGTTATGTGCTTGGCCTGCAAAACGTGCGTGGTGATGCTGCAAAAAATGTTTCAAATCAAGACGCTTCACAGGGCGTGCAACGAGAATCCGTTATGGGATGGGCCTTTGATGTGGGATGGCGATGGCGACCGAGCGTGAACGCGCCGTTGGCGATTGGGGCGCACTATGCTTATGCCCCAGGGGATGAACAGGGTGGGTTTCGCCAAACCGGGGTGCACAGTAATCGCGCTAATTACACCGGCGTGCGCAGCGCCATGAATCGTTTTAATGAGGCATTGCGGGTGGAGCTCTTCAACCTTCAGGTGGCTTCCCTGTATATGAGCTATGGGGTACGCGAGGGTAGAGGCGATTCAAAATGGGATGTCAGTGCAGTGTATCAGCATTACACGCTGGATAAACCCGAACTGGGTTGGATGGCGCAGGGCGTCAGCGATGGCGTTTTGGCGAATGACGATCGTACTGCGCGTACACTGGGTGATGGCGTTGATCTGATGATGTCCTGGTACTGGAACGAGACAGCGCACATGCTGCCGGGATGGCTGCGTGTGCGGCTTTCTGGTTTTTTTATGGATGCGGCAGTTGCGGATGCTCGTAATTTGGATGCAACACGGACTCGAGCGGTGCTCGATTGGGTTGTTCAATGGTAATACAGCGTGGAAGCTTACAAAAAGCTGTGACAAAGCGTGTTTGCGTGGGAATGGGTTTGATCGTCGGTTTGATCGGAGTGCTGCTGGCGCTGAGGCCACTGGCGAGTTGGGCGGATCAGTTAAACGATACGGCGACACAGCCGACGTATTCGGTTTTTGCGGCAGATGGCGATACCTTGGATCGACCAAGGCCCACCTTGCCGGATCTTTCACCCTACACGGCGGAAGCCACTCGGGCGCGAGTGGGCGAAGCGCGCGTTGCGCCTCAGGTAGAGCTGCGCGGCGTGTTCAAGGAATTTACGTTGGATGATTTTACGGCTGGGGAACGTGCGAAAACGTGGGCGAAACGGCAATTTTCACGTCCTCAAGCTATTTTTATTCGATCGGGCCACGTGACGCCGGCGGACGTGGCGCGTTTACTGAACCAGCCTCGCTACTTTGAGGAAGTTGAACCACGGATTTTTATAGCGCGTCTGCCGGTGGTGGTTGAGCAGGGCGCGACACTGCTCATTGACGGTCAAGAAACCAAGGAAATGCGTTTTTCTCAGCAACGCGGCGCATTTCTGGTGGTGGATGGTCGTTTTTTTGTGTTCGATGCAAGCGTGGTGGCCTGGAATGAGGCAACACAATCACAAGCCTTGTTTGAACACGCGAAGCAGTTTCGCCCGTTTTATGTGGCGTGGGGGGGCAGCGAGACGTATTTTGTCAACGCTTCTTTTCTGAGTTTTGGCTACCAAAACAGTAAATCGTATGGCTTTACGTTTAGTCAGTATGGAGCGGATGTGCCGCAAGCACAGCATCGCCCCTCGCCCAAGGCCTGGATTATAAACTCTCATTTTTCAGATAATTATTTTGGTTTTTATTGCTATGAGTCTGAGGGTCTTGTGGTGCTTGGCAACACCTATCAGGACAATATTGTCTATGGCATTGATCCACACGATCGCTCGCGTCATTTGGTGCTGGCGAACAATCACGTGTTTGGTACGCGAAAAAAACACGGCATTATTGTCTCTCGGGAGGTGAATGACAGTTGGATTTTCGGGAACAACAGCCACAATAACGCCTTGTCGGGAATGGTATTGGATCGCGCCAGTGAACGAAATGTGCTTGCCGATAACGTGGTGCATCACAATGGCAGTGACGGCATAACCGTGTACGAAAGCTCGAATAACGTCATGTGGAAAAATACAGTGCACAGCAATGGTAAACACGGTATTCGGGCGCGCAACAGCACGGGGATTAAACTGTATCACAATGACGTGGTGGGCAATGGTGGGTATGGCATTTTTGGTCACGTGAAAGACCTGAGCGGGACGGGGCGGAATTTTGTGCTTGATCCGTATGTGGCGGATGTGTCTTTGGTTGTGAACGGCGGGATACTGATGTCCAATCGGCGTGGCCCCTTGTCCGTTGATCAGCCTTCGTCGTTGGCGGTATTTAATGTGGATCTGCGATTTCCCCTGCATTCGCTGGGCTTGCAGTTCAAGGGGGTCTTGGCGGACCATCAACAGGCGTTTTTGAATATTTTGCTGCGGGATCAGCGCGCGGTCATTGTGAAACGCGAGCAGGCGGTAGGAGGCTAAGTCGGTGGTCTTTTCGTCGAACGTGTTTCTGTTTTTGTTCTTGCCTATTTTTCTAGCACTGTATTACCTGACACCGCTGCGTGCGAAGTCGTTGGTTATTTTACTGGGCAGCTATGCGTTTTATGCGTGGTGGCGTGTGGATTTTTTGTTGCTGTTTGTGGCGGTGACGGGCTGGAATTATTGGATCGGTATGCGTATTGCTTGTTTGCCCGCGCGTTCCACTACTGAGCGTTCCACTACCGTACGTTCCACTACCGCGCGTTCCACTACCGCGCGTTCCACTACCGCGCGCTGGTGGGTGACCTTGGGGGTAGCGGGTGATGTCGCGACACTGGGTTATTTCAAATACGCCAACTTTGGTGTGGAGAATCTCAATGCGCTCCTGGCTGTGCTGGGAATGCAGCCGTTTGAACTGACCTCGGTGATACTGCCTATTGGGGTGTCTTTTTACATTTTTCAGGCCATCAGTTATTTGGTGGATGTGTACCGAGGGGACACCGAGCCCGCACACCGTTTTATTGATTTTGCGGCATTCATCGCTTTGTTTCCGCAGCTGATTGCTGGGCCGGTGCTGCGATATAAGGATTTGGCGGATCAGTTTGTCAGTCGGACGCATTCGGTGGATAAATTTGCCGAGGGTGCGATGCGGTTTATGCAAGGTTTTGTCAAAAAAGTGTTTATTGCCGACAGCATTGCCCCCCTGGCGGACACGCTGTTTGCACTCGATGCGCCCAGTGGTGCCGACGCTTGGCTCGGGATGTTGGCGTACGCGGCGCAGTTGTATTTTGATTTTTCGGGCTACAGCGACATGGCCATTGGCTTAGGACTCATGATGGGGTTTCGGTTTGTGGAAAACTTTAATCAGCCGTATATCAGTCAAAGCATCACCGAATTTTGGCGGCGGTGGCACATCAGTTTATCGGGTTGGTTACGGGACTACCTGTATATCCCACTGGGTGGCAATCGTCAGGGTAAGGTAAAAACGTATCGCAACGTCTTGTTGACCATGCTGCTGGGCGGAATTTGGCACGGCGCGAATTGGACATTTGTGTTTTGGGGGTTATGGCACGGCTTGTGGTTGGCGCTGGAGCGCGCTTGTGGCTGGGGTAACTCGGTCGCGTTCAATCCACTGCGGTGCTTGTTCACGTTTTTGTTGGTGCTCGTGGGGTGGGTGTTGTTTCGGGCGGAATCCTTGGGGCAGGCCATAACGGTGTTGAACGCGTTGTTGAACGCGTGGTTTGCACCGGCGCAATGGTCCTTCAGCGCGCTGTATGCGTCCGCGATGGATCGCTTGCAGGTGACGACTTTGATCATCGCGTATGCGCTCATAGTGGGCTTGGGGGTGAGGGCGAAGTGGGGTGACGCGTTCGGTGCGTATTTTTCAAAACGGTTTGAATATGCCCAATCTGTGGGGGCCTGGCTGCTGTTGCCCTTGTTTGCAATTTCAATTTTAAAACTATCGGCGCAGAGTTATTCACCCTTTTTGTATTTTCAATTTTGATCAGACAGCGTGTGTTTGGCGATGACTCAAATTACGATTCGACTGTATGTGGGCGTTTTTATACTGTTGGTGTTGAGCTTGGGGGTGTGGAGTGTGCAGACCGGGCGGAGCTTCAGGGTGTCGGATCCCGGTGACGTGATTCACGGTGCGCTTGCTCAACAGTATGAGCGTTATTACAACGATTCGTTTCCGGTTAAGGATTTCGGTGCTGGTTTTTGGGCGGCGGTGCAATACCTGCTGTTTCAGGAAGGGCGCAAAGGGGTGGTGATTGGTGAGCAAGGCTGGTTGTACACGCAGGAGGAGTTTATTCCCTATCCTGATTTTTCGCAGCGCGTGACGGATCAATTGTCTCATATTGTTGCGGTTCGGGATTATTTACGCCGTCGTGATGTGGAGCTGGTGCTTGCTTTGTTGCCGGCCAAAGCTCGGGTTTATCCCGAATTTCGAGGTGATCGCAAACCCGATGTGACCCAAGAAACCTTGTATGTCTCCGCTTTGCAATCGTTGACGTCGCAGCAAGTTATTGCGCCGACCTTGCTGCCTGTGTTGCGCCAGCAAAAGGCGCACACACCGGTGTTTTTGAGAACGGACACGCACTGGACGCCGATGGGTGCTGAGGCGGTGGCGGCGGGTTTAGCGAAGGCCTTGAAACCGCAGTTCCCGGCGTTGGGGTGGGGAGAAACGCGGTTCCAGACCGACGTGCAAGCGCCGATTGATCATCGTGGGGATTTGATGAATTTTTTGCCTTTGGCACCGTATTTTGAGCATCTCGGCCCTCAGAAAGAGATCGTGCAAGCTCGTGTGACGCGCACGGATGCTGCTGTTGAGGACAATGACCTGTTTGCTGAGGTGGATATTCCCGTGGCCTTGGTGGGAACCAGTTACAGTGCGAATGCATTGTGGAATTTTGCTGGGGCGCTTGAACAGGTTCTGGGCGTGGCGGTAGCGAATTACGCTCAAGCGGGTAAAGGGCCCATGATTCCCATGATGGAATATTTACTCTCGGATGATTTCGAACAGGTGCCACCGCAGTTGATTATATGGGAAATACCAGAACGTTATTTACCGTTTGAATACGATTTGACGCCGTACGCTTTACCGTTTCTGACTTCGTCGTTGAAGGACTCGGAAGGGTAGAGCTCCAAACGTCAATTTTAACATCGACAACATCAAGAACATCAACTTTTATACCAACAGCGCAGTGAGCAAGCACATGATGATAATCTGGATGACAGCAATTTCAACAACAATTTCAAATTCAAAGGTAACCTTCTCGAAGGCCGTGAGCTCGATGATAAGCCAAAGCAGAAGTATTTCGAATACGGGGGGGTTGCCATGGATGGCGTTGTCATGGCTAGCGTGGAGTGTGGTCGTGGGCTTACTGGTCGGAGGACTGCTTGCGTTATCGACGGTGCGCGTGTTGGCGGCGGGTGAAGACGCGCTGTATGGTCCGGATGCGCCCGAAGATTCCGCTTATATTCGTGTGTTCAATGGTTTGGCAAACGTGCCGGTGAGGGAGGTGGTGTTGGGTGGTAAATCCCTTGGCAGCGTTGCGGCCTTGTCAGCGAGCGATTATGTGTTTTTGCCGCCGGGGATGCATGAATTGAGCACCTCAGTTGGTAACGTTCAGCACGAGTTGGTCAGTGGTCAGTCTTACACCTTGGTGGTCATGGCCAAGCAATCCTTAAAACTGGTTCAGGGTGAGGTGTTGAACAGTAAGCGCCAAGCCTTATTGCGTTTTTACAACCTCATGGTTGAAACGCCCTTGGCGTTGAAGACCGCCAATGGTCGAGCCACCGTGTTTGACGCGGTGGATTATCTCACCGAGCAAAATCGACTGATCAATGCCGTGAACGTGACCTTGGCGACTTTTCACAATCAGAAAAAAGTGGCTGATGCCCAGCCGATTACCTTGCAGCGTGGGAAAGCATTCAGTTTGTTTGCGTGTGGCAGCCCCGAGCGGCCTCAATTGGTCTGGGTTGAGAATTAAAATATATGTAAAGCAATAAAAGGGATACAAGGGATAAAAAAGATAACAGAAGGTGTGCGGTCTATGCTGAAGCAGTGGATTAAACCGATAAAGATCGGTTCCTGGTGTTTAATCGGTTTCTTGATGGGGCCTCTTCACACGTTGGCAGGCGATGCCATCCTGGGTTATGAATTTGAGGTTTGTTGCGAAGTGTGTCCGGCAGCCAAGCGCTTGGAAAGCTATGATACCCAATTTTTGAAGTTGTCACGTTTCGTGGTGCAGGGCAAGGACGATTGGTTGTTCCGCACGGAAGCCGAATTGATTCATGACTTTGGTCCGGATGATTTGGCCTTGAAGGAGTTCGGGCGTTTGGTGGCAACTGCGCTTGCTGCCGACAACTATGAGAAAGCGTTGAATCGATTTCGTGCTCAGGGAGCTGTCGTGCCTAATTTGATGGCGCTGTTGAACGAAGGTGATCGAGCAAAGGCCTTCTTTTTTCGACGCGATCACCACTGGACGCCCTATGGCGCGCAGCGGACGGCGGAGGTGGTGGCAGCGGAAATCAAAAAAATGCCGGAATTTCAGCAATTGAAGCGTGTGCCCTTTACCACGCAGCGTCTGGGGATGATGGCGCGGCGCGGTACTTTGCAAGTGGCTCATACGCTGATGTGCAACGACCAATTTCCGGATCAATACGTTGATGCTTTTGAATCTGTGATGGAGCAGGATGCGTCTGAATTGGGGCAGGAGGCGGATCTGTTTGGTGAGACTGAATTGCCGGGGATGACTTTAGTAGGAACGAGTTTCAGCAAAGGGGCTTTGAATTACAATTTTGAGGGTTTCTTGAAGGATGACCTGGAAGTGGATATGCTGAATGAAGCATCTGCTGGCGGCAGTTATGATGGCGCTTTGCTGCAGTATTTACCCAGTGACGCATTTCAGAACGAGACGCCTAAGATTTTGCTCTGGGAAGTGCCCAGTTATCATCGTCTATCTTCAATTGAGACCGGGTGTCAACGAAGTGTTATTTAATGGCGGCGGAACCGTGAAGGATCTGCGCGGTGGGGATCTTCAGGTTGATCTTCAATTTTCAGACCGTTCGATGAGAAAACTGAATGCGGTCGTGTGGTATCTAAATGGTCGTCGAGAAAAGGTGCGTTTGAGTCATGGTAAAAAGGTGGACACACAAGGACGCTTTGTGTTCGAACTGAACGCTGAGGAAGCGTGGCGCGATTTTACTTTTTTGTCTTTAGATGTAACAGTGGAATCGGACGCCAAGCCGACGTCGGTCGAGGCCACGCTGTGTGTTCGACCGGATCGTGAAACCGTCTGGAGTGCAAACGAGCAGTTTGCCCATACACACAACACACTTTAGCCTATGTATTTGTGATCGTGTACATACTTGAGAAAGTACTAAGTTAGAAAGGGTACTTAAAAAAGGATGTTGTTATGCAGAATGGATTGGGCAATAACCCACTACTCGCGGCGTTGCTGGTCTTGTTGGTCTTTGCGCCTATGTTGGTGTTGAGCGACGAATCGGCGCGAGCGGATACGGTGAGCAATGCTGAACT
>JARRRL010000004.1:0-40148 GCA_037380725.1 Gammaproteobacteria bacterium
GCTCTTCCTAGGCCATCCCACAGGCCACATGGGCATCAACTGTTTTGGTCGCATCCAAAAAGCGATCGCACACGACCCAGGTACCCGCATCAAGCAACGGTTTGATTTTCTGTGTCATGTGCTGCATACGGGCAGCGAACATCAAATACAATTCCGCCAATGGTGAAATGGGCTCGACATCCACCGCCAGTAACCATTCACGAATCGACTCCGCTACCGGCGTTCCACCGGGTTCGCGCGTCAACACAACGGATTGGCCACAGCGTTCAAGATACGACGCGACCCACGCGGCATTTGTGGTTTTACCACAACCTTCTAAACCTTCTAGTACAATAAACCGCCCCGTCTGAGGCGCACACTGCAACATAATAACGTTCCATTCAGCGCGTCACGCCATGTTCACAGCGCTTTAACTGATTAGCATTTTAATTGATTACTGTTTTAACTTAACTGATTACCGTCTTAACTGGCCTTACCGTTTTAACTGGCCTTAGCGTTTTAACTGATATTGACGCACCGCACGCGCGTGCTGCTTGTACGTTTTTGAAAACGCGTGAGAACCATTGCCTTTGGCTACAAAATACAAATCGCCCGTAATAGTGGGTTGACTCGCCGCCTGCAATGCAGCCAATCCCACCATGGCAATCGGTGTGGGGGGCAGTCCTTTTCGTTCGTAGGTATTGTACGGATTATCGGTCCGCAAGTGAATGCGTTTTAAATTTCCACTGAAAGTATCCCCCAAACCATAAATCACCGTTGGATCGGTTTGTAACTTCATGCCTTTGCGCAAACGCGAGACAAACACACCAGCAATACGTGGCCTTTCTTCAGCTAGCGCGGTTTCTTTCTCAACAATCGACGCCAAGGTTAGCAATTCATAGGCATTGGCGTATGGCAGCGATGGTTCACGATTTGCCCACACCCGAGACAAGTGCCGCTGCAAAGCGTCATACGCTCTCACCAAAATGGTCACATCGGTATCACCACTGCTGAACGTGTACGTATCAGGAAAAAAGAGCCCTTCCAGATTTTCACGTTCTTCTTTCACCGCTTCACGCAGTACATCCAACTGTGAAAACGAAACCGTACGTTTAATTTTCGGATGTTTATGAAGCTTATTTATCCAAGTTTTCAGCGTTTCACCTTCAACAAGCGCAACGCGATACTGCACAACATTGCCCCGCTTTAAGGCACTCAGCACATCCAACAAGGTCACCGTACCTGAAAATTGATATTCGCCTGCTCGGAATGCCGAAGCTTCTCCACGCACGCGCGCATAGAACTCCACCACTTCGGGATAAACAATGAGTTGGTGTGCTTCCAAATTCCGTGTAATCTGACGCAGCGAATCGCCTCGGTGCACGGTAATCTGTACGGGTTCAGGTAATTCAAGATGGTAAGTCAGCGCACGATAGACCACAGCCGCAGCGCCTGCACAAGCCGTAATTACGAGTAACGGCATTATGATTAAAAACAACCTCATCATATTCAGCGCACTCTTCGTCAATGTGGGTCCAAACAGCTCATTGTGAACCAACACCCGGTTATCACAGGTAACGCTGATATCACATCTTGTAATCCGGATATCAAGTGTGAGTCGTTTCTATCCAAGCCGCTATCTGAGTGGCCAATGGTCCTGGAGAAGGCCATTGCTGTGTTTTCCCATCGTGCGTTAAACTGGAAACCGGAACGACACCACGCACCACGTTGGTCAGGAAAACCTCATCGGCTGCCCACACTTCGCCAAGCGTCAAGGCCGTAACGTTTATAATCGGATTCAAAACTGGGCCTGACTCCGAGGCGGATGCTGAAAAAAATCGCCCCGTCCTCGCAGAACCAAGCGAACCGTACGCTTCCAGTATAATGGAACGCATTACTCCGGCTACCCCAACTTGAGACACATCCGGCGTGAGCAGTATACCGTCTCGCACAACAAACACATTACTGGCTGTGGATTCAATCACAAACCCAGCTTGGTCCAACATGAGCCCATCATCAAAACCCAAATGCTTGGCTTCCGTTGCACCCAGGACTTGATCAAGGCGATTGAGATGTTTGATGCCCGCTAAAGCAGGGTGGCGGGGTAGTCGGTGCGCACACACCATGAGCGCTTGACCAGCGCGCGCGCAGTCCGTGTCCGTTGCTGTCGTCTGCACAGCATCAGATATGGCATTTTGGGCCATTGTTTGAGGCGACCAAGAATAGAACCGTTCAGGCTGCCGAAGCGCACTCGGCGGGGCGTAACCACGTGGCCCCGATCCCGCTGTCACCACAAGTTTGAGTACACCCTGCGGCTGGGGAAAAACCAAATTGGCCACTTCATGTTTAAGCTGATCGATAAAGCCTTCAAGGTCTTGCGAACCCAGCAAACCTAAACGCAAAAGTCCTTCAATTAAGCGTTTCTCATGCGCGGACCAAAACAAGGGACAACCCTGGCGTATGCGAAAGGTTTCGAAGAGACCATGACCGTAGTTAAAACCTCGGTCATTCAGGCAGTATGCCGATTGATCCGGCGCGAGTCGGGCACCATTATGCCAATAGTACTTTTCATACTCAGGATCATCATGCTCAGAAATTGCGCCAGAAGGCGCTGAAAACTGATCCACGCTCTACGCATCTTCCCATTGGCGAAACACCAATGATCCATTGGTTCCCCCAAAACCAAAGGAATTCGACAAGGCATACCGCATCGTCATGCGTCGCGCATCGTTCGGTACAAAATCCAAATCGCACTCCTCACTGGGCGTACGCAAATTAATCGTCGGAGGCGCAATCTGATGGCGTAGCGACAGCACGCTGAACAAGGCTTCCACCGCCCCAGCAGCACCCAACATATGACCCACCATGGATTTGGTTGAACTGATCGCAAGACGCTTGGCACGATCACCAAAGACCGATTTCAGCGCGCGCACTTCCACTAAATCACCCAGCGGCGTGGACGTACCGTGCGCATTCACGTAATCGATGCATTCCGGCGTCAATCCAGCACTCTTCAAGGAAAGCTTCACAGCACGCGCCGCGCCTTCCCCGGATTCGGGTGGTGCGGTAATGTGGTGCGCATCCGCACTGACGCCAAAACCAACCAGCTCAGCGTAAATATTTGCCCCACGCGCCAAGGCATGAGACAAAGATTCCAGCATCAAAACACCAGCCCCATCCGCTAGTACAAAGCCATCACGGTCTTTATCCCAGGGGCGAGAAGCACCAGTGGGGTCATCGTTATTTTTCGACAAAGCTCTCGCGGCAGCGAAACCCGCTACACCCAGCATGGTGGACCCTTTTTCAGCCCCACCCGCCAACATCAGATCGGCATCCCCCGTCGCGATCAAGCGTGCAGCAAAACCGATGTTATGCGTCCCCGCCGCACAGGCGGTAGTGATGCACAAATTAGGGCCTCTGGCATTCGCCAAAATAGAGATATTACCGGACGCCATGTTCGTAATCGTACCTGGGACAAAAAAGGGCGACACACGGCGCGGGCCTTTGTCTAGCATGATTTTATGTTGCTGTTCAATGCTCTCAATGCCGCCAATACCCGACCCCACCATCACACCAAAACGATCGGGGTTAAACTGACCGGTTTGCAGCTCGGCATCATTCACAGCCTGCATGGCAGCAGCAATACCGTACTGCATAAAGTAATCCAAACGCTTGGCGTCTTTTTCCGCCAAATAAGGACTCACATCAAAATTTTTGACCGTCCCAGCAAATCGAGTTGACAGCGAACTTGCATCGTAATCCGTTATTGGACCAATTCCGCTCTTGCCAGCAACAAGCGACTCCCAGGTGCTGTTCACATCGTTGCCCAGCGGGGAAACACACCCCAACCCAGTTACCACAACACGTTCCGGTTCCCGATAGTTCAGCATGTGCGCGTTTCCCCTGTAACAAGCGTTACCGAATGCAACCACTTTTAATACGCCAATACAACTACTTTAATCTATCCTTAACTGCACAAGAAAGCGCTTACTTCACTTTCAATACAACTTTTTTCTTTCTCGCTTTCTTTTGCTAATCGTACAATTCGCTTTCTCACTCTCTCGTTTGCTGAGTAAAGTCTTGATCAACGCGTTTACCACAATACGCGTACTACATAAACCTATCGCTCAAAAACGTATCGCTCAAAAGATAAAAGGCCCCAGCGTAGCTTTGATCCGCCTATCCTATCCACCTAACGTAAGCCACTTATCGTAAGCCACGCGCAAGGCCAAAACTTAAAACGACAACCTATGCCAATCACTTCAACACCTGATAATATGAAATGAATTAACTGGGTTGATGTTCGAGGACATAATCAACAGCTTCTTGTACCTTAGTGATTTTTTCGGCGTCTTCATCCGGAATTTCAGTTTCAAATTCTTCTTCCAGCGCCATAACTAATTCGACCGTGTCCAGTGAATCCGCACCCAAATCTCCCACAAAGGAAGCCTGAGGTGTAACTTCTTCCATTTTGACGCCCAGTTGTTCTGCAACAATTTTCTTTACGCGCTCTTCTACGGTACTCATCAGTGCAAGCACTCCTTTCCAATACAGTTTTTAAATTTAGCGAAACAAAACAGCTCTGTGGGCCTTGGTATTCGAAAAATCCTTTCCCAAATACGGTTACTACGCCAACAAACCTCTTTTGATCAATCGTGATTCCTACCTCAATTGGTATACTTTCGCTAGAGCGAAAACCTCATGAGTTCACACCTTAACCGTGTCATCAGCTTGACACGCACCCCCGCCCAGCAGACAATCGAAGCGCCTCTTGACTGGGCAGTCACAAAGCTGAAGCAGGCGTAGTTTATAAACCTCTGATCCCTTTGGCAAGTCGAAAGCAAACCCCTGATCGCCACTCACTCTATCCCTTCACTGGATTACACGCACAGCACCTCCCCTTTTTCTGATCCGAACTTATACCATAGACATTCCGCCATTCACGGCCAGAACTTGCCCAGTGATATACCCTGCTAACTCAGAAGCTAAAAATGCCACAGCAGCCGCAATTTCTTCAGGCTGTCCCAAACGCCCAGCGGGAACGTGGTCCAAAATTGTTTTTTTCTGATCGTCGATCAACACAGCCGTCATGTCTGTTTGAATAAACCCTGGCGCTACTGCATTAACCGTAATGCCTCGACTGGCCATCTCGTTCGCTAAACTGCGCGTAAAGCCTTCAACACCCGCTTTAGCGGCGCAATAGTTCGCCTGGCCTGGATTCCCCGATCGAGCCACCACCGAACTGATGTTCACGATCCGCCCCCAGCGGGCTTTCGACATGCCTTTGAGGACCGCTTTGCTTAAATGAAAAACCGAATTCAAATTGGTTTGAATCACCGCATCCCAATCAGCAGGGCTCATGCGCAGCATTAAACCGTCTTTCGTAATCGCCGCATTATTCACCAAGATCGAGGGCGCAGCAAAACGCTCTGTAAGCGCTGGTACGATGGCTTTCAGTGAATCGGGTTCGCACACATTCAATACCATACCCACCCCAGAAATACCCGCCGAATCCAGCGCCGCTGAAATCGCTTCGGCTCCTTTTTCACTGGTTGCAGTGCCCACAACCGTCGCGCCTCGCTGCCCCAAGGTCAACGCGATGGCGCGGCCAATCCCCCGACTGGCGCCAGTCACTAAGGCCACTTTTCCCTCAAGATTCGTTTGATCCGACATAATTTACCCCTTATTCATACGCGCTCGACTTACACGAAGCGATCGGCTCCGACGTGCTCAGTTCCGACGTGAGAAGCGCCAAAATGATCATGCCGTCTATCTTTCTTTACACTTTATACTCCCAGTCTGTATAACTCTCTCTATACTCTCTTTATACTTCCAGTGCTGCACATTGCTCCAAGCAATCATTCAGCTCAGTGGGGGTCTCGACACCCAGAAAACGCCCGCTTCGATCAATTCGCTTACCTAGGCCCGTCAACACTTTACCCGGCCCCAACACCACCACCGTATCACAACCACCGCTTAATAGGTTTCGAATCGTCTGCGTCCACAAAACGGGGTTATAAATTTGAGCCTGCAATGCAGCGCGAATTTTTTCAGGATCGACTTCTGGTCGAGCGGTCAGATTATTCAGTACAGGAAAACGGGGAGCGTGGATTTTCAGCGCTTCTAAGACGGGTGCCAGCCGCTGCGCAGCGGGTTCCATTAATAGACAATGCGATGGCACACTCATGGCCACTGGAACAACACGCTTACAGCCTTTCGCTTTCGCTAATGCGCCCGCCTGATCCACCGCCGTTTTCAATCCACCCACCACCACTTGGCCGGGCGCATTAAAATTAGCTGGCGCCACCGAGCCTGTCGGTTGAACTTGTTCACAAATCTCCTGGACAGCTTCCTCAGACAACCCTAAAAAAACGGCCATAGCACCGTGCCCTTCCGGCACCGTCTCTTGCATAAGTCGAGCCCGTTCTTTAACCACACGCACGGCGTCCTGCAACGTGATGGCTCCGGCGGCCACCAACGCGGTGTATTCACCCAAACTGTGTCCCGCCGCACAAGCCGGTTGTGGACCACCAGCAATTTGCCAAGCGCGCCAAACAGCCACCCCCGCTAACAACATAACAGGTTGTGTCACCTGTGTACGCGCCAAGGCATCTTTTGCACCAGTTTGAACCAGCAGCCACGCGTCGTACCCCAGGGCATCAGTCCCTTCGGCGAACGTGGCCTCCACGCACGAAAAATGCTCACTCAAAGCAGACAACATGCCCACAGACTGCGATCCCTGCCCTGGAAAAACAACAGCCAAACGCTCAGACAAAGCCACCTGATCATTCATAGCGAGAAGCCCACCTCTTAATTACACTCTCTTAATTACACTCTCTTGACTACACACTTGACTACACAATCAAAGATCATCACCGCGTACTGCACCGTAATATTACACACCGCAATACTACGACAATTCAACCACATCCAGTTCTGATTCTCGTACTTCAAAATGTTTGGCAATTAAATCAGGCAAACCCAAACGCGCCTGCTCATAAGCAACTTCAATGGCGCGCGCAAACCCTTTCTCATCCGTTCCGCCATGACTTTTCACCACAGAACCGCGCAAGCCAACAAGCCCTGCACCATTATGTTGACTCGGATCCAGTTGCTGCTTCAACGCACCACTGAATGGCAACGCCACCATCGCAGCCGCCTTTAATCCCCAGTTGGATTTCACCGCTTCTTTCACAAAACCCGAAACCAGCTTCACAACACCTTCAATGCTTTTAAGCGCAACGTTGCCCACAAAACCATCGCACACCACAACATCCGCCACATGCTCAAACACCGAGTCGCCTTCTACATACCCAACGTAATGAATGTGCTTCGAGCGGGACATAATGACATTGGCTTGCTTGACCTGCTCATTCCCTTTAATGACTTCCTCACCGATATTCAGCAAGCCAACACGCGGCTCAGCAATACCATCCATCACACTGGCGACCACAGAACCCATTAATGCAAATTGATATAATTGCTCGGCGTCACAGTCCACATTGGCGCCCAGATCGAGCATATAGAAATGACCATCACAACACGGAATCGTCGTCACAATCGCTGGACGCGACACTCCGGGTAGTGTTTTCAGTACAAATTTACTGATCGCCATCAAAGCGCCCGTGTTACCCGCGCTGACAGCCGCAGAGGCACGCCCGTCCTTAACTGCATTTATGGACAAACGCATCGAAGAGTTTTTCTTATTGCGTAACGCCACCGATGGTTGCTCATCCATAGCCACCACTTCGGAAGCTTCCACAATAGACAGCCTTTCTCGTACTGACGACCCAACCTGGAGGGAACGGACAGCACTAGACAGCACAGGATGTATTTGTTCACCCACACCGAAAGCTTGAATGGTCAAACCGGGGTGCTTATCCAACACCCGCAAAGCAGCTGGAATCGTTACCGCTGGGCCGACATCCCCTCCCATCGCGTCCAGCGCTATCGTAACGCTTTTTCTCACAGATATATCCCCTTCCACACCATCCCATCTCAAGCGCATCAACAGCACACCGTATTACGCCCAGCTCGAATTTGTGTACACCTGATAATAAGGAATACCAAAATGAAGAACAGAATGCCGACAGTGCGTTGGAAAACTACATTAATCAGAGGAACAGGATTGGCTTCCCATTCTAAACTTAACTTCCTTGTAAAGCCTGGGTCATCGCCTTGGAGACATNNNAAAAATCACACGCTGCAGCTCAAGCTAAGCAGTCAATTTATAAACTCCATTTACAAACTGACTGCTACATAATACCGTTACTTGTCATCGTCATCCGCATCGGATTCTTGATCTAGTTTGGCCACAACTTGTTGACCGCGATAATAACCATCAGCTGTGATGTGATGACGTCGATGCGTTTCGCCCGTCCACGAATCTACTGACAACGCCGGCCCATTGAGACTATCGTGAGCTCGACGCATACCACGCTTGGAACGAGTTTTGCGATTTTGTTGAACAGCCATCTTACTAAACACCTTAAACTGGAATGAGATTTTGTAGAAACACGAAGCTACGCAGTCTCCCTCGACTGCGCTTTGCTTCGTGAGACTGGCAAACCTGTGCCACGAGGCAGGGGCAAAGGACGCGTATTGTAGCCAGAAAACAAGCGAAGTAAAAGCCTTGTTAGGATTTCACACACCGGCTTTCACAACAATAGCTTTAATAATTTAATCAGATGTCGTCGTCAACTGTCGTTTTCAAAGCCTCCAAAACGCGAAACGGATTATCCCTCGATGAATCGGAATCTGCAAGCCTGGCCTCTCCTGTCTTTGCGCCTTCTTTTCCAACGCCTTTTGCGCCGTCACGCACCCCTTCCGCCTCATCCCGCTCGCGGGAATCCTCAAACGCCTCATCACTCGCGGTCAACGGTATCAAGGGCAGCAAGCCTTCGGCACAAGTCTCGTCATTGTGCATGGGGACCAAGGGCAAACTGAGTAACACGTCATCTTCGATCAAATCGATGACCTCAATCGATTCCTCCGCGTGCACAAGTGGCTCATATTCACTGGGAAAACGCGCCATATCCTGCTCGGAGACAACGCGCGCCAAACTGATGGACAAGGCCACCGTTTGCTCGATGACTTCCAAGCAGCGCTGACACACCAAAGGCAACTTCCCTGAAAGATAACCTTTAATGACCAGCCACCCCTCGCTGTCAAAACCAAAGCGGAGTTGAAGCGCCAAGGGCTCCGCGCTCGCCAACAAGCCCACGGCAACGGCTGAATGCGTTGCCAAGCGCGTGAACAACGCGAGCGGAACGGTGCCGGACATTTCAGCTTTAGCTAAAGCCAATTTGTGTAATTTCAAATGTGACGGAAAGGGTTTTTCGGGCATAATGCTAACCCGTTGGGTTGGTGGGCTAACGGGGTTATGTTGTATTTTCATCAAGCGACTCCTTCTATTTCTCGTGTGCACGCTCGATACTGCCGCGCGAACACCCTACCTGCCTCACATCTACACACCGAATAACCACAACATCTTTCTTTTCGCCGCTACTTTCGTTTCACCACTCACTAGTAATAATATGCGCAGCAAGCGGTGCGGCATTGAGCATTGAAAGACAAGTGACTTATAAAGATCAACGGGTGTGGTCTTTATAAGCACACGCGCGGTGTGCGCACCCCAGGCAACACATCAGGGGTGGTCTGTTAACGAAACAACACATTAACGCATGTTGACTCGTACTAACTGAAGCAAAAACACTTAAAACTAAAAGAACGCTAAGTTAAAGTGTCAACAGCAGGAACGAAAGCCTGATTTTCGTCCATATTACCACGACTCGGAGTTCATGTGCAGCACGATGATAAATAAGCTAATCACACCGGAATCCACGCATTCCTTCATCTTAGCCACCACGTCTTCGTTCAAACAAAAACTGTTCAAACGAATCGGCTTACCATTTACCGTGCTCGATCCGCAGACCGACGAAACACCCTACCCCAATGAAGACGGCGCTACATTAGCACAACGTCTGGCACGCGCCAAAGCCGAAGCAGGCGCGCACATCGCCATCCAGAATTCAAAGGTAAACGTCCAGACAGACGCTTGCGTACGGCGTACGGAACGTCTTTTTATCATCGGCTGCGATCAAGTACCCGTTTTGGAATCGGGTCAGATACTGCATAAACCGGGAACCCCTGAACTCGCCAAACAGGAACTGCGACGACTCAGTGGAAAACGCGTGGTTTTTTACACCGCCGTCAGCGTAATCCGCGTAAAGCAACCCATGTTGGCAGGCGGAACGCCTGAGGACAGTCAGCACCAGCCGCACCTCCACTCAGACATACATCACGTGGGTTCACACACAGACATCACCACCGTTACGTATCGCCCCATCAGCGAACAACACATTGAGCGATACCTTGATCAAGAAGCAGGCTGGCGCTGCGCAGGCGCCGTCCAATCAGAAGCCCTGGGGATCACCTTACTCGCCGCCATCGACACCACAGACCCAAGCGCTTTAGTGGGTTTACCACTGATTGGGCTCACCAGCCTCTTGCAGAATCAAAACATCCAGATACCCTGACGATAGCGAGTGCGCGGCACGAAAACCATTATTGCAGACGCGGCACACTCAGCTCCGACAAAATAGCCTGCGTTACGGAGGCGCCCAATCGACCCGCAATGGCCTGCAACGGATCCAGTTTTGGGGTGTAATTCACCATCTTTTCTTCACCGATGATTTCACGCGCCACGTACTCGGCGCTGGCCAAACCGTCAATCAAGCCCAATTCCACCGACTGCTCCCCCGTCCACAATAAACCATTAAACAAATCTTGTCGGCTTAAGCGGTCACCACGCCCACGTTTGACGCGATCGATGAACTGTTTATGCACATACCCTAAGACTTCACGAAAATGAGCCACTTCTTCTCCCTTCAGCGGCAGAAAAGGGTCTAACAAGGCTTTATTTTGACCGGCCGTGAAAACACGTCGCTCCACGCCCACTTTATCCATCAATTCGGTAAATCCAAAATTCATACTGATGACCCCAATGGAGCCCACAAGGCTGGAGTCATTCGCGTAAATTTCATCAGCCGCCGCTGCAATGTAATACGCCCCCGACGTCCCCATATCTGAAATCACCGCGTACACCTTTTTTTCCGGAAATTTCTTACGCAAACGCTGAATTTCATCAAAAATCAATGCCGCTTGGACAGGGCTACCACCCGGACTGTTAATGCGCAACAAAATGCCTTGCGCGTGACTCGACTCAAACGCCGCCTGCAGCGCATGACCAATGGCTTCAGCGTTTGCGGGTTTATCCGCCGCAATCATGCCTTCCACATCAATCACCGCCGTGTGGTTCTCTCGGGTTGACACGCCGCCTATGCGTTGACCCAGCACAAGAAGTAACACAACAAATAAATACAAAAAAGTCAAACTTTTAAACAAAATACCCCAACGACGCGCCCTGACTTGTTCCTTGAACGATCGAGATAACAAATCCTCAATTAATTTCCATTCTTTACTGTTACCCGAACCTTTACCGGCATGAGACATGGGGTTTAGATCGTGTTTGGGGTGATCGTGATCCATTTCAGTACTCACTTCCTGTATACTTTCCGTTGAATAGTTAGATTGAAATTTACGCCAAGATATACCGAAAATGTTACGGCGCAAGGCGGATTTTCAGTTAACAACAGCTTAGACTTAATTTCGGTTTTGCAACAGTTTAGACATCACTTCATTTACGATCAGCCGCAGTCACGCTACACGTCGCCCCTTATTTGTTTGTCTTTTTGTTTATCCTTTGATTGTCCGCATGACCTTTGTCCGCATGATCTAGACACGCATGATCTTGACGTAGCATCAATAGCGTTTTCTCCAAGCGATCCTCAAAAGGCGCTTCAAAAGAGGGCCAAGCGTCTGCCCCTTCTATCCGTGGTAAGGTCAAGGTGGAACAATGCAAAAAATGCCGCCCCTTCAAAGGCCGCGCCCAGCTTGGTCGTGGTAGATCCGTGTATTTTTTATCTCCAACGATGGGGAAACCCGTTGACGCGCAGTGCACACGTATTTGATGCGTTCGACCCGTCTTTGGCTCAGCCCACAGCAGGGTCGCAGCGCCAAAGCGCTCCGCCACACTGAGCTCCGTGTGCGCGGCTTGACCCCACTCATGGTCCACACGCACAAACCGCTCACCGTTTGCTGCCACATAACGATATAAAGGGCTTTTTACCACCGTCTTGCGTCGTGGCCAATCTCCGTGCACCAAAGCCACATATCGTTTTTCAACAACGCGATCACGAAACGCTTCATGCAATGCCGTCAGCACACGACGCTTTTTGGCAATCACCAAACAGCCAGAGGTCTCACGATCCAATCGATGCACCAGTTCCAACGAACGCGCCTGGGGTCTGGCCAAGCGCAACGCTTCAATCATCCCAATTGAAATGCCGCTTCCGCCATGCACTGCCCAACCCGCTGGTTTATTTAGGACAACAATGGCGTTGTCTTCAAACAAAACACAGCGCTGTAAGCGCGCAACAAGCGTATCATCAAGCTCCGTTTTTGATCCCTGCTCACGACAAACCAGCAGCATAGGCGGTAAACGAAGTTGCCCCCCCGTCGGTAATTTGGTTGCCGCTTTAACCCGTTTTTTATCAAGACGAATTTGACCTTTTCGGATCAATTGATAGATGTGAGATCGTGGCACGCCTTTCCAATGTCGGATAAGAAAATTATCCACTCGTTGACCCGCACTGTCTCCATCGATCGTTATCCATGTTACGCCTTCGCCTTGGGACACCCACACGCCTCCCCTGCCCGACCCCTTTACAAGCAAAACCAGGCCAAGCAACTGGGCAATCGCCATTGGTTTCATTTCACCGACCTGATTTAAGACCGGGTTTAAGGTTTGAAGTGGACAATTTTAATGTTATATTGACGACCAGGTTGATCTGGGCATACCAATCCACGCTGGCTCGCAGCCAATCCGTATTGTACGGGGATCTTTTGCGGGTATCCAGTGGTAGTCATGCGCACTTGCGCCCAAAGCAACGTCGTAGACCTCGTCAAACGGTTTCCCCTTTTTTTCTTGATCCACGGAAAAAATAGCAGCGATCCGAGGACAGCAAAATAAGCAGCGACAAGCTAGGCAACGAAACCACAACGAAACAATAGGGCCGACTCATAAGCGCTCAACATCACTACCGAGTTGCCCTGCTGCCCAATCGTGACTATATCTATGATAGTGATATCCCTGATAGTGGTATCTATGGTAGTAATGACCATGCAGCAAAACAACATGCAGCAAAACTAAAGTACAGCAGAAGGAAATCAGCATTAGAGAAAGAAAGAAGTAAACATCCAGTGCTAACAAAGCAAGCGGTTAAAGCAAACGGTTATATTTGATTGTAGTTTGATATTGTGATAGGAGAGAATCAGCGACGCTGATACAGCGCGCGCATCCAAGGCACCACCCAATCATGGGTGAGTGGCCCGTGTGAATAAGCCGATTATCTGTAGTACTCTGTTCGCCAGATACATCAAACTGGCGACGCCCAGCTCGACAGAAACACATTGGTGCTTCAACGAGCCACAGAGCAAAATTTAGTGTAGAGAGTTTAGTGTAGGTAGAGAGAGAGAACACCGTGTGGCGCGCTGCTTTCCGCGACCACACACACACGAGTTTTCGATAACGTATAACGTGTAATAAGCTGAAAAACTGACTGAAAAATCTCAAACACTGCGGTATCAACACACCGTATACACCGCGCACACAGTGATGCGACGTCGCACCACGCGCAGTGGTAGAAGGATGGAGATGGCAGAGGTAGAGAGATGACCCGTTCATCGACCAACACCGCAATGTCTGGCAGACTGTTTAGGATTGTTTTACTGTAAATCGGCCTTTGATGTTTGGTATACACCTTCAATTCATCGCCAAGACAGGAAACGACCTCACCGGTTTCATCAGTCAAAACAGAATCATAAGTTTACGTATCGATGGCTCAAACCCCGCGTGAGGATCACGCCTCTCCACCACGAAGACCTCGCGCCTAGATCAGAAGCGGCTCTTTCTCGCCCAAAACGTATCACCCAAACCTTACTCACTTCGTCGGATGAACCCGAAACGAGCGAAACACAACATCATGAAGAAAAAACGTATGCTGGTAAACGCGACTCACGCAGAAGAGATCCGAGTCGCGCTGGTAAATGGACAACACTTGTACGACCTAGACATCGAACACCGCATTCGCCAACAGAAAAAGAGCAACGTATATAAAGGAAAAATTACCCGAGTCGAACCATCCCTTGAAGCCGCGTTTGTCGATTATGGCGCAGAGCGCCACGGCTTCTTACCCCTGAAAGAAATTGCACGTGAATACTTTATCAAAGACCCACGCGACATCGATGGACGCATCAGCATCCGTGAAGTGGTGAAAGAAGGTCAAGAAGTCATTATTCAGGTGGCCAAAGACGAGCGCGGCACAAAAGGCGCTGCGTTAAGCACCTTCATCAGCTTGGCGGGCCGCTACTTGGTTTTAATGCCCAATAACCCGCGCGCTGGGGGCATCAGCCGCCGCATAGAAGGTGACGAACGCGCTGAGTTGAAAGACGCGTTAAACGAGTTGGAAATCCCGAACGAAATGGGCGTCATTGTGCGCACAGCCGGTGTTGGTCGTTCCGGTGACGAGTTACGCGGTGACTTTGAGTACCTTCTGCAAGTGTGGGACGCCATCAAGGACGCCTCGGCTCATCGCAAAGCGCCGTTTCTGATTTACCAAGAAAGCAACGTCATTTTGCGCACGATCCGCGACTGCCTGCGTCAAGATATTTCTGAAATTTTAATTGATCACGACGAAACGTACCAAGAAGCCTTGGATTTTATTCGCGCCGTGATGCCGCACTATGAACCAAAATTAAAGCACTACACCGATTCCACTCCTTTATTTTCACGCTTTCAAATCGAAAGCCAGATCGAAACCGCCTTTCAGCGAGAAGTGAAGCTGCCCAGCGGTGGATCCATTGTGATCGACCCTACTGAAGCCTTGGTGTCCATCGACATCAACAGTGCACGCTCGACCAAAGGCGCTGACTTGGAAGAAACCGCACTCCACACCAACTTGGAAGCGGCTGAAGAAATTGCCAGACAACTGCGCCTTCGCGATATCGGTGGGCTCATTGTTGTGGATTTTATCGATATGCTGCAAAACCGCCATCAGCGCGAAGTCGAGTCCAAAATGCGCGCCGTATTGGAGTTGGATCGAGCACGCGTACAAATCAGTCGTATTTCTCGGTTTGGCCTCCTGGAATTGTCTCGCCAGCGTTTACGGGCCTCGCTCGAAGAGACCCTCAGCAAAGCCTGCCCTCGTTGCAGCGGATTAGGCACCATTCGAGACGTTCGCTCTCTGAGCTTGTCCATCATGCGTTTGGTGGAAGAAGAAGCCATGAAGGAAGGAGCGACTGAAGTCCAAGCACAGCTGCCCGTTGACGTAGCCACCTACCTACTCAATGAAAAACGTCTGTCTATTTCCGAGATCGAAGAACAACATAATGTTCGTGTCCTCGTGATACCCAATCCGTACTTGGACTCACCCCATTACGAGCTCACTCGTAAGAAATCCAACGAAACCAATACCACGAGCGATGCATCCAGTTACGATCTGGTGCATACCCCAGAGATCGATCAAAACAACTACTTGACGCAAGATACGAATCAAGTTCTGCCACAACGGGCGGCAGTCAGCACCATACCGCCTGCAAACAGCAAAACCACACGTCACGCTCGCAAAGAATCGGCTGCATTACATCGGTTCAGCAATTGGTTGAGTCATTTATTCCGTGGTGAAGCATCGACACAGGCGAACGACACCCCATCATCAGCGCCCACATCGACACACTCGCCACAGCAGAGCGAGTCAGGATTGGAAAGGCCAAGCACAGGTTCCCGAAGTGAAAGCAGCTCCAGTGACAACGCATTGCAGGGGCAAGATCAGAACAAGCGAGGCAATCGCCAGCGCACTAGCAACCGCAGGCGAGATCGAGACAGTAATCGAGACAGCAGTGGACGTGGCGGTGACACTTCCCGTGGACGATCCCGAGATACTCGCTCACGAGATCGAGATACGGAGTCAAACCGCAACACCGACACGAACCGCAACCCAGATGCAGCGCTGAATCGCGACGTACGCCGGGATAACCGAGATAATGCCAACAACGCCGGAGACGGTGAAATCAGCAACCAACGTCGACGCAGCAACGGACGGGACCAGCGACGCAATGGACGTCGTCGTCAATACAACGACAACCCCGCTCAGCAAGACCGCTCATCCGAGTCGGAATCCACGCTCGACACCAACGTGACAAGGCCTGTAGAAACCGATGCTTCCGAATCATCGGCTCACGCAAAAAGCGACAATCCGACACACACGTCAAGATACCAGCCAACACATTCGGATGACGATGCTGCGCGCTACACCAACAAGAGATCTACGGAAAACGCCACCGATGATCAGCCGAACACGGACAGAAGCACTGCTCCGGATCAGCGGGAACCCAGCGAAGACACACCGAGTGACAACCAGCGTGAATCAAGTGGACGTGGGCGTCGCGGAGGCAGAAATCAAACCTCACGCGGACGCTCTTCACGTCGAAGTCAAAACGATACACGTGGAGACAATCGCAGCCACTCAGCCAATGAGCAAAGCTCTGAAACACGCGACAACAAGGTACCCGGCGCGGACGCATCATCCGAACCCGCACTGAACACGACCACATCAACGGCAGAAAGTAAAACCGCTGTGAAAGCCCCTGCCGAAAACGTTCAGAATGAAAACAATGCAAACGCAAACAACGCCGATGCAATCGCAGGAAAAGACTCAAGGGCTGATTCGACCGATAAGACAGCAGACAGCACGCCTGCAGCACCTAAACAGCGAGGTCGCGCGACCAATGACCCACGACTAAAACGCAAGTTGGCCGCCCAACAAGCAGCGACCTCTGCCGCTCAACAAGCGGAGGTACAACAAGAGGTATCGAAAGACGTACCAAAAGACGTACCAAAAGAAGTACCGAAAGAAGCACCTAAAACAGCTACCGTTGGAACGGATCGACCAACATCCCCCAGCGCGCCAGTTCAAGCTCAACCAGCAGTACAAGAGCTTGTTACATCAAACACATCAACCGTTCAAACGCCTCGACATCGAGAGGAACCTCGCTCAAATGCTAGCCCTCAATCCGAGGCATCCGAGGCAAGGTCATCCAGCGGAACCGGCGTCACAAAGGCGATTACGCCACTGGAAACAGCCTTCCCCACCGCCGTTAAAATATGCCCAGTGCAACCCCCAGTGCAAACAAAGGGACAGCGGAACCAATCACCGCCCCGCTCCCCAGCAGCGCGTCTAAAACAGACAAAACGATGAAATCCGACAGTACCAAACCAAGCAGCAAAACAAATGGTACTGCCGAAGCTGATCGTAGCACTCCGGAACACACTACCGTGACACAACCCGGCCTGTCTTCTGCGCCCGGTCTGTCTTCTGCAAACGAGTAACACAATTTTCCTTCGCCTGAGTTTGAAACAAGCTCAGGCGAAGGAAGCGCTGTGAGATTCTCCTTTCATGTCCACCACGCTCGAAACGCTGCCTCGCATCCAACATGGCCAGATTGCGGGACACCCGGTCGGCGTTCTACGCTGGGACGAGAACGATAGCTGGACTTCGGGTAAAAAATGGGTTTCAGGAAACAAGGTCGAAAAGCTAGCCTGGCAAACCGATATCGCAAGTACACTGGGTTACACGCATTTTGTGACCATGGGTGGGCCATGGTCCAACCACCTGCACGCTATTGGCGCACTGTGTCATCACCATAACTGGGGATTGAATCCCATCGTTCGCGGCGAAGCCAGCGCATCCCCCTCGCCCACATTATGTGATTTACAACACTGGGGCTTTCCCATTTATTACTGCGATCGTACGCGTTATCGTGCCCTGCGAGATCAGCCCCTTCAGCGCCGTGAAGCACTGTTAAACTATGAAAGTAAAAATAAAAATACATGGGATAAGACAAGACGTGACGACGAAGCAACACCCCGTCAAATCAGAACAGCTCTGGATCAACACCAGGCACTGAGCGCTTTTTTATACCAACTCCCCTCGACGCTCCACGATCAGTGGTACCGCGACCTTGTCCAGGATGTTCAGCACAGCATCAGTCATCACTCAAGCTGGTGGATTCGTGAAGGCGGCGATCACGCGCTCGCGGTGCTTTCCGTAGCCGCCTGGACACAGCATATCGCCCAACATTTACACAATCGCAACGAGCATTTCGACACCTGGATCGTATCCATGGGTACGGGCAGTACTTTTAAAGGCATATTGCTGGGCTTAAGTCTGTGCCATACCCCCTACCCCATACAGCTTATCGGCGTCCCCACCGTGTGCAACATCCCAAGTTTGACTCAAGACATCGCGCGGTTTGAACAAATCAACACAACAAACCACACAAATCCTCGCATCGCTTGGACCTTGTGGCAAGACACCCAGTGGGGAGGGTACGCAAAATACCCCGCGTCGCTGGCCGCTCAACATCCCGTCCTCGAAGCCAGTTTGGGGACGCCATTGGATCGCGTGTACACACTTAAAAGCGCCGCCGCCTTAGCCAAGCGGCTAGCGGAAAAATCGTTGCGCTCAGCACGCCCCTTACTGATTCACACTGGCGGTCTTCAAGGCAATCGAATTCAAGCTCAATCAACCTAGCTCAATCAACCGAGCCCAATCAACCGAGCTCAACCAATCTATTTCAGTCTACTCAATACTTGTCAGATCATCCGTGATGACGACATGGTGCGGATCACCACTCAATCCAAACCGTTCCAATTTTTTTCTAATTCGATCGGATACGCCATACAGATAGAGTTTGATGTCGCGCTGGCGCAATGACACAGCCAAAGAACGGATATTCACCATACCCGTTGTATCAATAACCGGCACACCGGACAAATCGAGCACAACGTGCCTGACGCTGATATCGACGGACGTAACAACTTTCAGCGCCTTGTGGGCAGCGCCAAAAAATAATGGACCATCCACATCAAACACCACAACATCAGCTTTATGCTCTTGATGCGGATGTACGCCACGCTCAGTGAGTAAGGTACTGCGAGTCAATTCGGACATTCGACGCATGAACATAGCCGCCGCAAGCACCATTCCTGCCGCTACGGCAACCTGCATATCCACCACAACGGTTAATCCATAACACACCCAAAAAACGGAAACGTCGGAGCCCGGTGCGGTTCGAAGCAAGTGCACGACATGATGCGCTTCACTCATGTTCCACGCCACAGCGACCAGGATAGCCGCCATGGTAGCCATTGGCACCAGTGAAAGCCACGGCGCTAAAGTTAAAACTATTACCAGAATAAACAACGCGTGCACCGCAGCAGCCAATGGTGTGCTGCCTCCGCTGCGCACATTTAAAGCCGTACGCGCGATCGCTGCAGTCGCGGGGATACCACCGAAAAATGGAACAATGATGTTCCCAACACCCTGACCAATCAGTTCGGCGTCTGGGTCGTGTTGGCGACCGGTCATGCCGTCAGCCACCACCGCGCACAGCAACGATTCCAAAGCGCCGAGTATTGCAATAGCAAAAGCCGCACCAAACAAACTCTGAAACAGCGTTAACGCTTCATCCAAAGATGCTACGTTGAATTTCCAAGGTATCGCAAATGTCGGAGCAACGGCGGGGATACCGTAGAAAATCATCCCATCCGACATATAGTTAAATCGGGTGGCAATGGTATCCACATCAGGCAGTGAAGGCGTTTGATTGAAAATTAGAGCAATTCCAGTGCCCAACAACATAGCGACGAGGTATCCAGGGACCCGAAGTGGCACTTTTTTCCAGAAGAATATGGTTGCCAAAGTGAAAAAACCGACTACGGCCTCCTGCCACTGATAAGATGGAAGCGCCAAAATATAGCTGTGCATACGCGGGAAAAATTCTGCCCCGGAATCCGTCGGTGACAATCCCACGAGATCTTTGAGCTGCATGCTCGCGATGACCGTACCGATACCAGCGGTGAATCCAATCACAATCGGATACGGTATAGTCTGCACGAAGCGGCCTAATTTGAGGACCCCCATTCCAACCAGAATAATGCCAGCCAACAAGCCACTAATCAATAAACCACTCAGACCGTGTTGAGACACAACGGGTGCCAGAATCACAACAAAGGCAGCCGTTGGTCCAGAAATATTAACCGGCGAACCACCGAGTAACGCGATTACAATTCCAGCAACTATTGCCGTATACAAGCCATGCTGTGGCGGCAAGCCTACGGCAATTGCAAGCCCCATCGACAGTGGTACGGCAACAATGCCAACCACAATTCCAGACATGACGTTCCTACGCCAGGTAGACTGAAAATCACCACTACGAATGGTTTTGATCAATGCCGTATTCAGCATGACGGAGGGAAGGCGCAGGCGCTCGAACATCTCAGGGTACCTTATTTTTATCTTTTGCAAATTTTTGCGTTTTCAGGGTTTTGGGCTGAACCTTATTTAAAGATTTTCATCCCTATTATGGGTTAACAGCACTGTTAGTGCTTTATTAGGAATTCATTAGGGCTTTGTCATGAGTTGATTTCCAGTCAGGCTGTCCGAGGCAGACAGATTGTGCAAGACATTAACCCATACACCGATGAAATATCAATACGGCCTTCATGCGCCTCCACGATAGATTTAACGATCGCCAGACCCAATCCCGCCACTTCCGTTTGACGCTGACGCGACGCAACAGGGCCCGATCCCCAGTGACGGTTACTGGCTGGCTTGCACAGTGATCTGGCCACGATACATCTGCATCTGACAATGGAATGCATACTCACCCGGTGACATCGCCGGTAACGAAATGGCTTTCAATTTATTCAGCGGTAAGGTTTCGCTAATTTGCAAATCGGGAATCAACACTGTTTCGGAACAGGGTGAGTGATCCTTACGCATAAACATAATTGTCAGCATGGATTCATCAATCGCGGTGTGGCTCTCCGTCACCTTACCATCCACCGGCACATTACCATCGCGAATCACGTGAGCCGTCTTGGCTTGCAAACCGATTCACAGCTTGCACTACCAGCGCCTTCAATGATCAGTTCTGGAATCGATGTTTCAGTCGTCTTTATCGTGATGAGGCGATGAGTGATCATGGTTCGAGGGTGATTGAATTGTCCCGGCGACTTCACGACAATGTGATTCACTGGGATTGTTTTTTGTTGAACTCATAAAATCACTCCAAAGAGCTAATTTCCAACCCTCATATTGAAGTTCGAATAAGCTGTCACGTTTTTTCCCTAAGTCGTTGTTTTATTCTACACTCAGTTCGTGCGGTAAGCAAGGTCATGCCTCTGTAAGATTTTGATTTTATTATTTTCTCTCGTTCTCTTGTTCCCAGACTCCCCCGTGGGAACGATACCTACCCAGCGGATTAACGGGACATTGAATATTCCAATGTGTGTTCTTTTGAATCCGTAAACATAAAATAACTCAGCGCTGGCAACAACACTAAAGCACCAATCATATTCCAGACAAACATCAACGCCAGTAAAATTCCCATATCGGCTTGAAATTTAATGGGTGAGAAAACCCAAAACCCCACCCCCATGCTGAGCGTCAGCGCCGTGAATACGACCACTTTCCCCGTAAACCGGAGCGCAGCATAATACGCCTGTGAAAGACATTTTCCTTCACGCATATGTACCAGCATAATCGTTAACATATACAATGCATAATCAACCCCGATACCTACACCCAGGCTGATGACCGGTAATGTAGCAACCTTAATACCGATATCAAAAATTACCATAAATGCTTCACACAAAATTGATGTTAAAATCAAAGGTATGACAGCAACGACCACCGCTCGCCATGAACGAAAAGCAAGCCAACACAAAAAGACCACAACACTATAAATCCAGAAAAGAATGAGTCGATTCGCTTTTTTCACAACACTGTTTGTCGCCGCTTCAATGCCAGCATTACCTGCAGCCAGCAAAAATTCCGTATGCTCTGAGGGATGAGCATCTATAAATTGCTGAATTTCCTGTGTAACACGGGTTAACGTTTCAGCCTTATGATCATGCAAATACACATGGAGTGCTAAAAGACTACAATCAAAGTTTTTAAGTTCTCTGGGTGCTTGCTTCTGCGCACTGCTCAGTACAGCATTGTTCGGAGATAAACCTAACCACTTAAAATTCCCTTCATTGTAACCCGCCGATAAAATACGTGCACGATTCGCCATCGAGAAAGTCGATTCAACACCGGGTACTTGCTCAAGCTTCCAACCTAACTCATCAACCAATGAAAGTGTTTTATAATTCGTACAAGCATCAAAAGCTGTTTTCACCATCACAACAAAAATATCAGAACTGGTAGCATAATTTTGCACCATAAAGGCATTATCTTGGTTATAGCGCGACGTTGATCGCAACTCGGGTGCGCCAGGATTGATGTCACCCACTTGCAGATGCAAACCAATAACATAACCCAGTATACCCAGAAACAGCGCTGACACCACAATGAACATTGCTCCCGATCGCTGTGTACATTGCAACAAAAATTGCCACAGTTTCGCCGTTTTATTTACGAATACCTGATGTTCGACCTGTAAACTGTGCCTCGCAGCGCTTTGACTTACACCGACATAAGAGAGTAACACAGGCAACAAAATTAAATTCGTGATAATGAGTATGACAACACCAATACTCGCCATCATAGCCAAATCTTGAATCACTTGGATTTCGACACTCATCAACACCATAAACCCCACGGCATCGCACAACAGAGCAGTTAATCCCGTCGTAAATAATCGGCGAAAAGTGCATCGAGCTGCGGCAGCTTTTGGCATACCCATTGAAGTATTTTGCATAATACCGTTCATTTTTTGCGCGCAGTGGCTGATGCCTATAGCAAAAATCAGAAACGGCACCAAAATGGAATAAGGGTCAAGTTCGAAATCCAGCACGGTAATGATCCCAAATTGCCACACAACAGCAATCAGTGAACACCCCAGAACCAACAACGTCGAGCGAACGCAACGTGTAAACCAAAACAACATTACCGCGACAACAAAAACAGCTGCTACAAAAAACTTTAAAATTGTTTTCAATCCATCAATCAAATCACCAACAATTTTAGCAAAACCAGTAATGCGAATGCTTATATTATCATTTTGATATTTCGTTCTTATCCGTTCAAGATTTGCGTTAAATTCCTGATAATTGAGTGGCTCACCCGTCAGTTGATTCACATCTAGAATGGGAATAAATAGTGCACTCGATTTAAAATTTTTAGCAACCAACTGACTGCTCTCACTCGATCGCCTAATGTTCACGCGCGTTCGCTCGATGGCATCTGCCGATCCATCGTAGTCTTCGGGTATGACGGTACCCCCTTCCAATCCATTTTCTGTCACCGTCGTCCAACGCGTTGAAGTCGTCCACAACGACTTCATAAACGGACGATCCACACCTGGAATCAGATATAGCTCATCATTAATTTCTCGTAAGGTATTCAAATAATCTTTATTAAAAATCGTCCCCTGTCGTGCTTCAACAATCACTCGAATTGAATTACCGATACCACCAAGATCTTCTTTATACTTCAGGTAAGTAGACACAAAAGGATGATGAAGAGGCATCATTTTTACATAATTGGCATTGATCGGTAGATGCATCGCTTGCCAAGACAGAAACAAAGTGACAAAAAAGCAAAAAAGCAAAAAAATAGGACGATTGTTAAATATTAAACGCTCAAACCAAGATCCTGAAGCGGGATCTATTTCCTGTAAAAGAAATACAACTGAATCCTCTTTCGTCTGAACAAACATGCTCAACGTTCCTTTCGATTAACGAACGTTTATGGCGAATCGAAATCCGACAATACTTTAATCCCAAGCAAACTGGTTAAAACTAAGTTACCCGATTCTGACTGTACAACAGCAGTCAGTGGAGCACGCAGACCACGGGGTATTGTGCTAAAATGCTGACCTTGATCATGACTCACAAACAATTCACCCGCCTGATTGACTAAAATTATTCGACCATCTTCTAATTCAGTTGCGGATGAAAATGACACATCGCTGCTGACGCTTACGGCATGCCAAGTATCTCCTTGATCAGAAGAGACATACGCATTCCCACGTAAACCGTATAGCAAGAGCGTTCCTTGACGAGAAATCAAAAACCCAAACCAACTGCCCCCATAGGGACTACTCACGGCCTCAAATCGATCACCTTTGAGCGTTGATCGCATAATCAATCCTTGCTCTCCAACGATCAGATATCGCTTTCCCACCTGAGCAATGGAATACAAATGAAGATCAAGAGGATTCTCAAGCTGTGGTGACCAATAGTGCCACTGCTTACCACCATCTTCCGTACGAAAAATTAAATTAAATGCCCCCACAACAAAGCCGCGACCTTGAGCATCCATTGTAATATCAAAAAAAGGCTTATCGGGTCCATCTTTCAACAAATTGATCGCTTTTTTTCTTATGCGATCATCTTCAGTATCGCGAACAGCCTCAACCGCCAGCTTCGCCAATTCAATACCATCTAATTGTTTAGACCACGTATCTCCACCATCCATTGTGTGCAATACAACACCCATATGACCCAATGCCCAACCTTGCATCGCATCAACAAAATACAATTTTGTAATATTGACACTGGTAGGAACAACAGATTGCTGCCAACTGAGACCCTGATCATCGGAGATAAGAATAATACCGCGCTCCCCTGCCGCCACCAGCCTCGTACCCGCTCGCGTCACCGACAATAATACCGAGTGAGTCGCTTTTTCGGTTAGCAATGCGGATTGATATAAAGCCCTTGGTGCATGCGCTGCTTGAAGTAAAGTCACAGGCAGAGTACTGGATATTGATGCTGCTGACACGGCTGACGTAAACAGAATTTGATCAAACAAAAACAACAACACAAGAACATTGATCGAAGTTTTTAATTGGAACATTACACGTTGCATCAAGTCACTTTATATCAAGTTAAAAGGGGTGAGTGTTTTAACTCGGATCACGTTTTTTAGCCGCCTTGTCATGATCGTGTGCGTTCATCGAGTCCCCATATTTGCCAGTTCCTCCGGAGTAAACTGTGAAAATTTAATTGCAGGATTTTCCCATATTTGAACAGCATCCCGTCCAAAACTAGCTGAATTAATAAAATAACCCCCTTCAAGCAGATTGTACAGACCCCAGAATACACTGCCATTTACCATTGGCACATCAGGCGCCAATAAGGTCAAGGTATACCCCATACGCCACAAATTGTCTTGTGCATCCCAACCATCCATTAAAATAATTTGCCATGTGTCTTCATCTAAGTAATAGCGACGCTTAGGGACGACATGACGTTTACCAGGAATCAATTTTGCTTCAATGACCCACACACGATGCAATTCCCATCGCACCAAATCAGGGTTGAGATAATTTTTACCCATAATGTCCTCTGCTTCAGCAGCATTCGCTTTATTGTTATTATAAGGAATAAGCATTTCTTGCTTTCCGATTAACGCATAGGTATGATGGTCCCACGGACCGAACTGTAAAAATGCCTCATCAAAAAAACTTAAACCAGAGGTTACGGTATCTGGCGTATCATAAGAAATAGCAGGTGCCCGGCGGACTCGACGCTGCCCAACGAGGTATTGCCATATACCTCTAGGATATTTATCATTATTTAATGTATTATATGCTAAAATTGACTCACCCGCTTTTGAAGGTGGTGCATCCTGAACGTATGCGCCTAATCGGTAATATCCTGTATAATCTGGAGCGGCCTCAGGAAAATAATAAGGCGAAATATATTTTAATTCACCACTACTCGATAGTCGTAACTTGCCGTTCGGTGCAACCAGCCAACATTGAGAAGTATATTCTACTGATTGACCACGCCAACTTGCTATATGGTTCAACATTACCTCATAGGCATTCTTGGGAATAGGAAATGGGATACCACCAATGGCATGTTCTATACCAAAATTGCTATTTGCCAATTGGGCCGTCGTCGCATTTTTAAAAGTATTCTCATACACCCACTCTGGTGCTGCGGCTGATCGATGCGCTGGATAAACATGTAAACTGAATTCTGGATATTTCTCTAGCAACTTCTTAACACCAGCACTCAGTATGTGTGTATACTGATCACTGTTTTGTGATGTGACCAGGTACAGTGGTTTCTCCTCAGCGAAAAAATCTGCTCGATGGGAATTACGCTCCCCTGGTCTAAAGTTAGGATCTGGCTTTGTGAAGCCCCCAGTCCAGGGAGGTATACTACCGTCCTGGTTTCCAGCACGCTCAGCACCGAAAGGTGTTAAATCGGTATTCAATCTTGCCGCCTCTTCATCAGACACTGCTGCGAGGGCCGCGCCAATACCCATCATCGCCACAATTGCGGCAATCAAAGAATCCCTAAAGTACATATATTTTCTCCTTTTCATTACAGGGCACGCTGAACACTGAGTGATAAGAAATCTCTATCCCAGAGCGTCTGATCAAATTCACCATCCCCCACTTTCGTGCCTTCATGTACTCCAAAATAATTGCGGTAATTAAAAGAAACATCCCAGACCGATTGGTAGATCCCTTTCACCCCTAAATCAAAGGTACCACCATCTTCTACCCAAGCTGGATATACGCGCGACCGACCGGTAGAAAAAGTAATTGCCATCGGTATAGAGATATCCAAGCCGCTGAGCACATTAAAATAATCGGCCTGAAGCAGGGTGGTCAATTGATGAGCGCTGGCAGAGGTCGTTGGATCAATGTTGGTTTCATTTTTGCTAATATCCAACACCGTATGAAAATCATATTGAAAAACCAACGAGCCACCATCACGGAAAAAAGCATTTGGATTAATAACATTTATCGCTACTGCAGTCGCATGTGCCGTTTTACCCAACGCATAAGCAGGATTATTACTATTATCAAAAAAGCCTATTAAACCAGGAATTACTTGAACTGAAGCCGTACCACCGACCAACGGTTGATCGTCTCGAATAGACGTTTCGAAGGAAACACTGGACTCACCCCATACTGTACTGAAGCTCAGACCATAAACTTTGATGTCTTTTTGAAATACACGTGCGTAGGTATTAGCCACTGGATCATAATAAGCTGCTGTCATCAATTTATCATGATAATTAGCAGCAAATACACCTAAAACACCCAAAAACCAATCCGGTCGGTAACGCAATTGAAAGCCCCACTGCCCACTCTCATTCGGTTGTAAATCACCCGCACGCGGAACGGCTCCACCAAAAGGTGCACTGATGAATGATTCAGAATCGTCCGCAATAAAATCGGCAGGTGATAGAAAGCTACCCGATGCAAAAAAGGGAGATTCTTCCCATTCAAATTGATAATAGGCATCTAAAAATAGTTTACGGGAAAATTGAATATTACCGGAGAGTTGATGAGTCGGAAGCAGAAATTCTTTTACCTTTGCGGCGGGTACTGATGCGGCTTTAATGATATCAACTGGCCCTTGTGCGTTTGCAATGCCATTGCTTCCATTGATCAATGTTTCCCCATAAATGACGGTATGCCGTCCAAAATTGACACGTGCAGGCATACCGCCTGGCAAATCACCTTTAATATAGATAAAGGCGTCCTGAATACGTGTATTTCTACCAACGGCTTCCTGAGCACCACGAGTGAATTCATTCGGGGATGCACTGAGATTATTCGTAAAACCAGTGTCATTATCATTCATATCAAAATAAACATCATCATACCATGCTTCTGCACTGATACGGGCACCCCATGAATCTGTTCTTATATCAAATTCAGACACCCAGTCAAGTCGGTTCGATGCGATACCGCTATCAAAATTGAGATTCCCTGTACCGAATAATGGATCTGATGAACTTGTCAATGGCGTTTTATCTGGATCAGAGACTCGATACAAACTACTGTATTTGAATGTGTTATCCCATCGAATCTTAAGATTCGGATCCGGTGTATCAATTTTGAATGCGTAAGTCACTGATGTGGATAGCAACAATGTTATTGCGGATGCAACACACTGACTCAATTTATTTTTCATAGCTTCTCCAGTAACTTAGCTATTTCCTCTCAATTGATTTCGAGTCAACCTTACTTTTCTACCATCAAACATATTTACTGTTCATTTGACACCTACGCCAATTCGCTCCAAATTACGCCGTAGTGAATCGCAGTGCCTTTAACTGGTTTAAATCCAATTGACATAGGGCTAGAATTCAACTTGCTAATGCAATTATAGGTTTTAATACAAAAAACACTTCATCTCAGTATTCGCCATCACTTTACTTTTCATTCAATCTTTTAGTAGCATAATAGCACTACGATTTTGCGTTAACCGAAATCGGATATTCATAGTAAATTGCTAGCATTAGCAATGTACAGACAATCACACCGATGCCTCAACCCCGACACCAATTGATTCTATTTTGATACTATTTTTTAAGTGGTCATTTTTTGTCAAAAGATATCCTAGCAACATCCTCTTGAGGCCTTACCCAAGGCACACATTATTTTAATGGTACCAATCGGCGGAACAAACGGACGCCTATCAACCATAGGTGTTCTTTTTTTATTGATCAGCTGCACGTTGATTTATTTTGGCTAAGATTGTCGCTCTTTTTCTTCTATTCGGACCTAATAACTCATACAGTAAGATTTCTATCTTTTCCTTTAATCCAATTCTTGGCAATGAATAAACCCATCAAAGCAATAGGAATAAATATGTACAGTGATTATATTTTGACGCTTAAGGACGCTTATCAGGAAGGGATGCCAGGACCATAGCGCTTTATGGGGGAGACGGCGAGCGCCAGTATACGCTGTACCTCGCAGCAGCCCTCGAGCAAGATATTTCAATCATGCCACTCATGAACGGCTAGATAGCATAAAGGCCGCTAAATTAGCGACCTTTTTAAATGCTTCATCTATATACGTTATACGTTATACGTTATACGTTATACGTTATACGTTATACGTTATACGTTATACGTTATACGTTATACGTTATACGTTTCCACCACTTCTTACGAAGTTAGGTAGGTAGTTGGGTAGGATTAGAATCCTGCAGCAAAACCAAATACCTAAAGGGAATATGGCGGTGAGGGAGGGATTCGAACCCTCGATACGCTATTAACGTATACACGCTTTCCAGGCGTGCGCCTTAAACCACTCGGCCACCTCACCATTGACAGAATGTGCGACAATCTATACTAGATTGACTCATTTCGCAAGCCATTCGCACAACTCCTGCCCCCCTGCGCGCGCTCTACCCCTACATTCTTACCCCACCCTCTCGTCACCTGAGACCGGATCGCCGGATCCGCGCCCCGTTCAAGCCACCCAAACGATTCAGAACCGCTCCTGCTGAACCGGAACCTGTCAAATCAATGTGTCAAGATCAACGTACCGGTCGAATTATTTGCCTTGCTGAATATCATAAATAATATCTCACTACTGCTCTATTTGATCACTCCTAAGACAAACAACGCAGATAAAATCACCGTAAACACTCCGTGTGTTCTTGATACAATTGCTTAGACTTCAGCGCACAGCGCCCGTAAAAAGCATATACTGATCGGATACCTTCATTTTCGGGGGATTGCGGGATACCCACACACCGCACGAAGGATAAAAACTTTATGAATCAAAAATCTACAAAGGCTACTTGGCTGGGAACCGGTGTTTGGTCTCTCGTGGCCTTGTTCATTTTTATTGCCAGCTTGGGTTGCAGTTGGCTGACACTCAAAGTCGTCGATTTTGGCTTTCCGCTGTGGTACAAGATGCTGAACATAGAGACCGCCATCAAAACCTACGCCCCCAGAAACCAATACCGTAAGCGATTTGAAATCACAAGCCCCCATGAGCATAAACGTCTGTTTCATGAAATTGTCATCGCCATCCACAGTGACACGAGTCGACTGCATCAAATTCAGTACCACGATCAAACCGGAAAGCCCATCGATACCTTATTGCGAGAACCGGAAATTCGCCACCTGGAAGACGTGGCGATGCTGTTGCGCTCTTTTTTCCTACTCTGCGGTATTTTGACGGCGGGGGCCATACTGCTGACGCTGTGGTTACGACAACAAGCACTCCCATTTCCGGGGATGAAAAAAATTCTCATTTTTCAAACGCTGTTTCTGCTCTTCAGTGCAGCGGCTGTTTTGCTCATCGGTCCAACCGCTGTGTTTTATCAACTGCACGTATGGGTCTTCCCACCCGAACACCAGTGGTTTTTTTATTATTATGAATCACTCATGACCACGCTCATGTTGGCGCCAGATGTGTTTGGCCCTATTGCCATCACCTTGGTGACCCTGGCAATCCCCTACACCTTGCTCGGCTTTTGGCTCATGAAAACGTACGGCACCGCGCCGCAACATCCCCAATATCATTCTTCCCCAACCCATTAAGAGGGATCCCCCCACAGGGACTCCAAACGCGCATCTCGCCCACAGCGGTAACGATAATATTTATACCGAATGGGATTGCGCTGGTAATAATCTTGGTGGTAATCCTCAGCAGGATAAAACGCTTTCAAGGCTGAAATTTCGGTATAAATACGATCCGCTTTACCGGCTGCTTTCAGCTGATCCGCAATGTGTTTTGCGCTGGCTTGCGCCGCTTTTTCTTGTTCAGCCGAATGGAAAAAAATCGCCGTTCGATATTGATGGCCCGTATCACAGAACTGACGATCGGCTACCGTCGGATCCACATTCTGCCAAAAGACCTTCAGCAAGGTCTCGTAACTGACTTTTTCGGGGTCATACACCACTTGTACCACTTCAGCATGACCAGTACTTCCTGCTGACACTTGTGTATAAGTCGGATTTTCTAGCGTACCGCCCGCATAACCCGACGTGGTTGATTCCACCCCATCCAACTCATCGAAGGGTGCCTCCATACACCAAAAACACCCTCCCGCAAACGTTGCTTTCGATAAGGTTTTCGACATAACGTCCTCAATCATTGACGACGGTGCCGCCTTCGTGATCACTGTCGAAAGTTCGCTTAATTCGTTCGGTGTAGGCTCAAACGCCACGCTACTCGCTGCCCCCCACGCGAACACACTCGCTAATACACTCGACAAGACACCCACCTTACACCACGACACAGCACTCATTCACGCCTCTCCTAACCATTCTAATTCCGTTTTTCCCGCCTGCGCACCGCACGACGCACTCAACGAATCAGACTCCTGTCAACTCGAAGGGTTCAGCAGCGTGTTTTACTGCACACAGAACACGCGGGATCAATGGGCAAACGCAAAATCCGAAATGAAAACCGCAGGGCATCAAACAACATCAAACGCCCCACTAAACTGTCCCCCGCGCTCAGCAGCACTCGACAAGCTTCCACGGCCTGCATACTCCCCAATACAGCAGGCACTGGCCCCAAAACACCTTGAGACAAGCACGATTCCGACTCATCACCCACACGCTCGGGGTACAAACACCCGTAGCACGGACTGTCGGGTCGCCGTGGGTCGATACTGATTAACTGTCCTTCCCAGCGCACAGCCGACGCCGAAACCAATGGCTTTTCAGCAGACCAGCACAGTGCATTCAGCACAAAGCGTGTGGGAAAATTATCCGTGCAATCCAACACGAGGTCTGCGCTGCGCAGCGATGCCTGCAACGCTGCATCAAGCTCCGACAGCGCTGTGGGTAGCGCTTGCGCTGTTGTGATCACGTTTATGTCTGGAAAACGAGCCTGAATCGCATCACGCAAACTGTGTACCTTCGGCTTATCTAAAAACGCACACGTGTGGCCAATTTGGCGATGCAAATTCGATAAGGCGACGGTATCTGGATCCAGCAGTTCCAAGTTGCCGCAGCCCGCCCCAGCCAACAACAGCGCCGCCGTAGAGCCCAAGCCCCCTGCCCCCACGATCAACACGCGCGCCGCTTGTAAGCGCTCTTGACCCGCCACATCGATCTCCGGCAAAGCAATTTGTCGGCAATATCGCTCCATCCATTCTCGGTTCATGTATTCTCGGTTCAAATATGCCTCATTGCGCCTGTCATCTATGCATGGATCATGATCTCGAATGGATCATCGTTAAGCAATCGCATTGTTATTCCTCGCGACGTATGTCCCCGCGACGCCCACAGGTCAAACGATCACGCTGCCCCAAATCTTGCCAAGTGCGCACATCGCAAAAACCCGCTGCTCGCATCAGCTCCACCACAGCCGAAGCTTGGCAATAACCATGCTCCACACACAGCATACCGCGCGGTTTTACATAGGGCATGGCATTTTGCACAATACACTTCAAAGCTTCCAAGCCCGTATCGCCACTGATCAACGCGTTCTGGGGTTCAAAACGAATTGAGCTGGCCAAATGAGGGTCGTCAGCGGCTAAGTAAGGCGGGTTGGACACCACCGCATCAAACTGAACACCGGGCTGCAAAGCGGCAAACCACTGCCCACACACCCAACGCACGCGCTCCAGTCCCAGATCTTGAGCATTTTCACGGGCGACCGTCAAGGCGCTCAGGCTACAATCGAGGCCCAATACCTGCGCCCGAGGACGATGTGCCGCCACAGCCAGTGCAATCGCACCACTGCCTGTACCCAAATCCAACAACGAAAACGAGTGCTCGGGTTCAGGAAAAGCGGACAGCACGACATCAACCAATAATTCCGTATCAGCGCGTGGTACTAAGGTGTCGGGAGAAACGCGCAGATCCAAGCCATAAAATGACCATTCCCCCAATACGTAGGCCAGCGGTGTCCCCAATCGCCTTTTTTCAACACAAGCCGCCAAACGCCGCACGGCGGAATCTGAAAGTGGCTCGTCCCCCGCCGTCCACAAGCGCGTGGGCGCTTCTTGCAGCACACACTGCAACAACCAACGCGCCTCTTGGGCGGCGCGCTGACGCAGCGCATCCCGATCACGCGTTTCCGTTGGAGCAGAGGGCGGCATAGCCGAATGCGGACTAAGCGTCACACTCGCGTCTTCACACACGACGTCAGTCAATGTTTCCGTAGCCCAGGCCAACCAGCGCTTTCGATTCATACCTGCCGCCCTGTCATGTTTGACTCAAGGCGCCCAGTAATTCAGCTTGATGCTCGTTAACCAAAGCCCCGATGACATCGTCCAACTGACCTTCCATCACTTCTGCCAACTTATACAAAGTCAAATTGATGCGGTGGTCGGTCACGCGACCCTGCGGGAAATTATATGTCCGAATCCGCTCCGAGCGATCCCCTGAACCCACCAAGAGTTTACGCTGTTGGCTTTGTTCGGCTTTTTGTTGCGACTGCGCGTGATCCAACAATTTGGCTCGCAGGAGTGACAAAGCACGAGCACGATTTTTGTGTTGCGATCGTTCATCCTGGCACTCAACGACGATGCCCGTTGGCAAATGTGTGAGCCGAATGGCCGAATCCGTGGTATTCACGTGCTGACCACCTGCACCGGAGCTGCGAAACGTATCAATGCGCAAGTCATTGCGATCGATTTCAACGCCATCGATGGCTTCCACTTCTGGCATCACCGCCACGGTACACGCCGAGGTGTGAATGCGTCCCTGGGATTCGGTTTCTGGCACGCGCTGCACCCGATGCGCACCCGATTCGAACTTCAAGCAGGAATAAACACGCTCCCCGCAGACGCGTCCGATGATTTCACGAAAACCGCCGTGTTCGCCCGGGTTCTCACTGACCACCTCCACCCGCCAACCCAAACGCTCGGCATATTTGCAGTACATGCGAAACAAGTCACCCGCAAAAATCGCCGCTTCATCGCCACCTGTGCCCGCGCGCACTTCCAAAAACACGTTACACCCATCATTTGGATCTGTGGGTAACATCAAAATTTGCAATTCGTGCGTCAAGGCTTCCGCGCGCATCAGCGCCGCCCGATACTCTTCTTGCCCCATCGACCGCATATCGGCATCGCTGTCCGACATCATGGCCTGCGCAACCTCGCTGTCAGAAATGGCGGTCTGATAGTGACCGAAACACGCCACAACAGGCTCTAACTCAGCGTACTCTTGAGACAGCTTCCGAAACCGATTTTGATCCGCAATCACATCCGCCTCACTCAACAAGCCGGACACTTCCGAATGTCGTTCAACGAGTTTTTCCAATTTCGATATCAAAGACGCTTGCATTAGGCTATTCAGCACTCCACAACTATCGGTTTCGAAACAATCGGTTTCAAAACAATCAGTTTCAAAACAATCAATTTTAAAACAATCGCTTTCACAAGAATCGGTTCAAGCTGAGCGTCTTGTGCTGAGTGTCTTGTATTGAAAGCATTTGGGTTTAACATTTTTCAGTTGACAAGCGCTGGTCGTTGATCTCGACTTGTCGCTAATCTAAGCGATGCTTATCTCGCGCATCGCCCGGCGAAGCGGAATCCGTCAAGCAGTCGTCTGTCCAATCGATTGAATTTTCAGTTTCTACGAGACCCAGCAAATATTCGGACCAGGCTATCCAATCAAAACGACTGTGTGCCGCCGCTTCTCGCAACATCACGGTGGGGTGATGCGAGATTTTATTGGTCAAAGAGCGACCAAATTTCATCAGCACCTCTTCGGGATCTTCACCCCGATTGAGAGCCCGCACAGCACGCTGCTGTTCCAAATGGCGCATATTGTCCATCTTTTCCCGGTAACGACGCAAGGTCTCGACCGCGTCACGCTCACGCAGTTGACGCATAAACCCCGCGACATGAGAACTGACAATGATCTCCGCCTCCTGCGCAGCGCTTTGTCGCTGTTTACGATTCTCCGCCACCACCGATTCCAAATCATCGACGGTATAAAGAAACACATCATCCAAATCCGCGACCGCTTCCTCAACGTCTCGCGGCACCGCCAAATCGATCACCAACATGGGCTTGTGTTTGCGCACTTTCACCGCGTGTTCAAACAAGCCTTTGCCAATGATGGGCAAGGGGCTGGCCGTCGACGTCACCACAATATCCGCTTGCGGCAACACATCCGGAATATTTTGCAACAGAATCGCTTTACCAGAAACCACTTGCGCCAAGCTCTCAGCGCGCTCAAACGTTCGATTCGCCACAGTCATATCACGCACACCCAAGGCGTAAAAGTGTCGCGCCACGAGTTCAACCGTCTCGCCGGCGCCCACCAACAAGACACGCGCATCGGTGATCGACGAAAAAATGTTGCGCGCCAAACCCACCGACGCATAGGCCACCGACACCGGATTCACCCCAATTTCCGTTTCGGTGCGCACAACCTTCGCCACCCGAAACGTATGCTGAAACAGTTTGCTCAACTGTGGTCCCAGGGTATGGGCCTCACGCGCTGCGGTATACGCGGTTTTCAATTGCCCCAGAATCTGTGGCTCACCCAACACCAAGGAGTCCAAACCGCTGGCCACGCGCAAAACATGCCGCACCGCTTCTTCTCCCTCATGAATATAAGCGTGATCAGAGATCAATTGATCCGACAGCGCGTGATATTGCCCCAGCCACCGGCATAACCCGGCAGCACTCTCTTTGTGAACATCGCAATATATCTCCGTACGATTACACGTGGATAAAATAGCAACCCCCGGAAGGGATAACTCGTCACGAATTGCGGTCAAAGCATGCGGCAATCGATCAGGACCAATTGTCAACTTTTCCCGCAAAGCGACCGAAGCGGTCTTATGGTTGACACCAAGCGTTAGGATGGCCATATGGAATCCGTTACTGCCTTGCTTTGGATGATGTTAGTGACCAGAATCTATACGGTTCAACGGTTCATAACCTTTCAGTAGCAATTGAACCAAGAAATAACTGTCTGGATCCGGATAGTTTGTCATACAATTTATTGAATACTATGTAGAGAATAAGTCTATGATGGCTCGTCTCAATTATTATTCTTCAGTAGAATGCAGCAAAGCGGTTCGAATCGTCAGCGTATGTCGCAATCTGAAAACAAATGTAAACAAAGCCAGTCGTCTCAAGGTCGTCCAAGGCATACACACGCGATCCTAAATCCGTACTGCTACATGGGTGAGTCAATACCATGCACCGACGCGTCATCATCTTCTCAACGCGTCCCAACATCAAGAACTGGGAAGTTATACCTTGAAAAAATGTTCACTGTCGCACCAAAATACATCGATCCATACCCTGCTCTGCGGACTACTCATTGGCACCCTGTCTCTGGGCGGCTGTAGCACAGCCCCTCCCTCAGGCTCTACGGCGGCTCAATCTGATGTACAAACAACTGAAACGCCGACCTCAGCCGAAAGCAGCGCAGCACCTCAAGCCAAAGCACCCGAATTAAGCGCCGAGACGCTTTTCGACCTCATCATTGCGGAAATGGCCGGAAAACAAAACCGTCTTGATGTTACCCTTGGCAACTACATCAAGCAGGCTCACCGCACCAATGACCCCGAAATCATCGCACGCGCCGCTCGCATCGCCAAATACATGAACGCGCACCAAGCCACTCTGGATGCAACGCGATTATGGCTCAAAAAAGATCCCAATAACATTGAAGCACTGCAAACTATCACCATTCAGCTGATTCGAGCCAGTCGCTTCGAAGAAGCACTGCAATACATGGACAAGCTGATCGCCCAAAACGCCTCGGCAAACTTGGATTTTCTGATTCACCACAGTCGCCAGATCACCCGCCGCCGCCGTCAACGCATTATCGACACGTTGGATCAGCTACTGGAAAAATACCCGCGCGATCCTCAATTGTGGTTCAGTAAAGCGCTACTCGAAGAACAAAATCACAACACAAAAGCTGCGTTGTCCGCCACCAACATGTGCTTGACCTTCGATCCCCAGTACGTGTCCGCGATTGTTTTTAAAGCACAGTTACTCACCGAACAACACAAAGCCACGGAAGCGGAACGCTTACTGCGTCGGGCAGTAAAAAAACATCCTGATCACAAACGCGCGGGGATTATCTACGCCAAAACCTTGGTTGAACAAGGCAAAACGAAGCAGGCGCATCGCCAATTCAAGCGACTGGTCGACACGTTCCCCAACGACTACGATTTACTGCTGTCACTGGCGTTAATTTCATGGGAGAACCATCAGACCGATCAAGCCAAAGCTTATCTCACGCAGTTGATCGAACAGGATAAGCGACGTGATGAAGCTCACACCTACCTGGCACAAATCGCCGAAGCGGAACACGACACCAAAAAAGCCCTTGAGCATTTTCGTCACGTGGAGATGGGACCGGACTACTTCAACGCACAGATCAACATCGCGCGCTTGCTTGCCAGCGATAATCACATGGAGCAAGCTCGTAAAACCTTGGCCGACGCCCGCAGTCTGCAGCCCCAGCAAGCCGTACAATACTATATTGGCGAAGCCGAATTGCTGATCGAACAAGGCGCACCCGAAGACGCCGAAACCGTGTACGACACCGCACTCGCTGCGCACCCCGCCGACCCCAATTTGCTCTACAGTCGCGCTATGTTTTATGTGGATAATGATAATTTAGCGGCCATGGAAGCAGACCTTAGGGCTATTATCGCGGACAACCCCAACAGCGCATTAGCGTTAAATGCGCTCGGTTACACCCTCGCCGATCGTACGGATCGCCTTGACGAAGCTCTCGAATTGATCTCAAAAGCCAATGCACTGGATCCCGATGACGCCGCCATTCTCGACAGCCTGGGGTGGGTTCATTTTCGCCTGGGCAAGCTGCCCGTCGCGTTACAATACCTACAAAGAGCCTATTCAGAGGTTCAGGATCACGAAATTGCAGCGCACCTCGGGGAAGCGCTGTGGGTATCGGGTCAAAAATCCGAAGCGTTGCGCATTTGGAAAAAGGCGCTGGAAACCAATCCCGATAGTGAGAAAATTCGAGAGACAATGGGACGATTGACCCCTCTGTAATCCAGCTAACGCGCCATTTGGAACAAGTCGTCATCAAAACAACCCATAATCGGAACAATCATGCAAGGGATCGTGTCAGGCTAAAAGATGAATTATAAGCAGCGCCAACCACAACTCCGCATCACAAACCGTTGCGCTCGCTCTGCGCGCTGGCGCCGCACAATCACCGCTTTGATCGGCTTAGTCGCTTTGGGTGGTCTTGGCAGCTGCCAACATTTAACAGCACCGCATCACACGGCGGCGGACACCGACTCCAATATCAACAATAACGCTCAATCAGAGAGCTCTCACCTGAAGAGCTCTCACTTGAAAGACTTTTACCTAAAAGGCTTTTACCTAAAAGGAAAGGTGTCGCTGCGCCAAGAAGCGCCAAATCGTCAGCAAAACACAAGGTTATACACCGCAACCCTTCAATGGAAACAAGCGGATAAGCGCTATGGCATCGATCTCAGTGCCCCCCTGAACCAAGGACACATCAAAATTGTGGGTGATGAGCACTTGGCGACCGTATGGGATTCCAACGCCAACGCACACCAGTCCGACAACCCAGAACAACTGCTACAGGATGTAACGGGCGTTGCATTTCCGTTAAAAGAGCTGCAACAATGGATCACCGGACAACCCGATTTATCGGGCATTAACAACGATCAAATATCTTGGCAACCCAACCGCGATGGCGTATCACAACTGGCGAGTTTCAAAAAAGCTGGTTGGCAGGTTCGATATCAATCCTGGTCGAAATGGCGCGAGCACTGGCTCCCCAAAAAGATCGAGCTGCGTGACAGCACGCGCGTCATCAAGATTTTTATTTATGCCTGGGACCAACTCACTTTCGCACCCACACAATGACTGAGTTAACCTTACCTGCCCCCGCTAAACTCAACCTGTTTCTCCACATAACAAGCGGCCCTATTTGTCAGGGCCACAAGCCGGGTTATCATCACTTGGAAACTCTGTTTCAGCTGATCAGCCTGAGCGATGTGTTGCGGTTTCGTCGATCGCGTTCTCGAGCAATCGGCTTACACTGCCCCGGTCTCAACACCCCCGCAGCGGACAACTTGGTCACTCGCGCCGCCCACGCATTACAAGCACATACGCACTGCACATACGGCGCGGATATCACGGTCAACAACTGCCTGCCCGCAGGGGGAGGACTCGGTGGCGGATCTTCCGACGCCGCCACAACGCTCTTAGCACTGAATGTTCTCTGGGATTTACGTCTGAACCTGGACACCCTCGCTGACATCGGTCGAACACTGGGCGCCGATGTGCCGGTTTTTATTCGTGGCCACACCGCACACGCCACAGGCATTGGCGATAAACTGACGCCGTGTCAACAGCCGCCTTTATGGTTTGTGCTCGTTAAACCACGCGCCAGTATTGCCACCGCAGACGTCTTTCGACACCCTGCTTTACCCCGCCAAACGCCACCCTTTTTTTCAGATGTTCCACCTTTCTGTGCGCCCACATCCACTTTTTGGCGCGACACGCGGAACGACTGCGAAGCAGTGGCCCGACAATTATGCCCGGAAATTGGCGCCATTTTAGATCACCTCACCCCGCACGCCACTGCGCGCTTAACCGGAACCGGTAGCACTTGTTTTGCTGTATTTGAAACACAAAGCGCCGCGCAAAATGCCATGACAATCTGGCGCGCGCAACCCGAGTTGGACAGCTGCTGGATTCAACTCGCCCACGGCATAAACCGCTCCCCCGTTCACGCCGCACTCGATATCAATATCGATTAAACAGCTGAGAAACGGAAAAACTGTCATCTTCTGGCGAATATTCTCTCAGTATCGACTATTCTGAATACATTCATGCCTGACTGTCACCATGCCCTCGTATTTATTTTTTGAGCCGAATTTTCGTCATGACCACCCGCTCTGATGACAGCGCCGAACACGAAAACCACACTGAATCGGGTAACACCGCCTCAGGCAAAACGCCACACACGGCTGGCTCTTCTGATCGATCTTCTGATAGCACTTCAAATACTGATACTGGTACCACTGCGTCGCACATCAATCTTCGGCGTACCTTAGCGGATCTCGATCTGCTGCTCACGTATTTGGGCAAAAATGGCAAGTCCATCCCGACGGAATTAATAAGCACTTTGGTGGCATGCAAACACTATGGCCCCGTAGAAAACTGGACGCAAAAACAAGAAACCCAATTCTGGCTGGCGCTCAACGCCATTACCGCACACATCAAGCCCGTAACGCTCTCCAGTCTAAAAACGTTTTCCCCCCAACTGGCGGACACCTCGAATCCCGCCTCCTCGCAGCGCGCCAGC
>JARRRL010000005.1:0-21181 GCA_037380725.1 Gammaproteobacteria bacterium
CCTATCTGCGGGTGTCGATATGATAATTGGACCGCTGGACAAACTACGCGTTGCCGAGCTGAGCCAACTCGGTCCACTGCCCATACCCACGCTGACCTTAAATTATCTGAGCGACCCAAGTTCCGCCCCACCCAACTTGTTTCAGTTTGGACTTGCTGCCGAAGACGAAGCCAAGCAAATCGCTGAGCACGCTGCCTTGGACGGTTTCAGTACCGGTGCGATCGTATTTCCAGACACCGACTGGGGCTATCGAGTACGTCATGCCTTTGAATCGACCTGGCTCAGCCTAGGTGGCACGGTCGCCCAAGCGATGCCATTCGTGGGTAATCGGGATTTTGGAAACACCATTAAAACTTTGCTGCAAATCGATGCCAGTGAAGCGCGCGCGCGTGAATTGCGGCGCGAAATCGGCCAACGCATTGACTTCACGCCGAGGCGAAGACAAGATATTGAGTTTATTGTTATTTTCGGAAACCCTTCGCAAGCGCGGCAACTCAAACCCGCCTTGAATTTCTATTTTGCTGGGAATTTGCCCACTTTCGCCACCAGCAACATTTTTACCGGACAAATTAATCCCAAGTTGGACAAAGACCTCGACGGAATTGAATTCACCGATATCCCATGGCTATTTAAAAATGATCGGCTCGACACAGAAATGCTGCTTGAGGGCATCGAACACATCAACTCACAACCACTTCCGCGTTTGCTCGCACTGGGCGCCGACGCGTACGCACTGACCCTCCGGCTGCGTTTGCTACAAGAAGCACCCAGCGCTGTACACGATGGTTATACCGGACGCCTATCGCTGAACGCAAACCACCAAATTGTTCGTGAATCCGTATGGGCTCAGTTCCAGCAAGGTAAGCCTATACTGAAAACAGAACCTCAGGTACTTGAACCACACACGTCGATGAACACCCTCTTCAAGTCGCCATCACATCCATTTACATTCACACAACAGCATAAAATTGAAAAACTCAGCAAAACCGAACAACGCAATGTCGTACAGCACACGCCCCTTTCATTCACTAAAAAGCCTTATTTTCCTTAAGAACAATATGATTGATTCACACACAAACGGTCGACACAAAGGAAACTGCTTCGAAGCATTAGCTGCCCATTATCTGCGTGAGCGCGGCGCCACACTGATTGCCAAGAATTTTGTGGCCCGACGTGGTGAAATTGATCTGGTGGTCACGCTAAATGGAGAGTTGGTTTTCGTCGAAGTGCGCTTTCGCATTCGCTCGGATTATGGTGACCCCCTGGAGTCAGTCACCCTGAATAAGCAACGGCGCTTGCATCGAGCAGCCGAGGCGTTCCTACAACGTTATCCACAATGGCAGGATCATCCTTGTCGATTTGACGTCATTGCGATCAGTCAATCCGGTTCAAAAACTGATATTCCAAGCCACTCCCCCGCCATGACTGTGGTTTCACCCTCTACGACGCCCTCCTCATCCATCACCACACAGACCAAACCAGAAACTTTCGATCATCGAACCGCGATTCAGCACTACCAAATTGAATGGATTTGCAACGCCTTTCAAGTCAGCGCCTGGTAAGATAGACTCTAGCAACACCGGATTGGCCACGCTGGACCCACAACGCTTTACAAGACACTTTTACAAGACGCTTTTACAGGACACCATGAGTTATGAACTTGATTGATCGCATTCATCATCACTTTGTTGCGAGCATTGAAACCAAGCAAAAAGCCATTGAAAGTATCGCCAATCCCATCGAGAACGCGGCCATAGCCATGGTGGAATGTTTACTCGCTGAAGGTAAAATTCTCTCATGCGGTAATGGCGGCTCAGCAGGTGATGCACAGCATTTTTCGTCCGAATTACTGAATCGATTTGAGCGAGAACGACCCAGCCTTCCGGCGTTTGCACTCACCACTGACCCATCAACCATTACCTCCATCGCCAATGACTATAGCTTCAACGATGTGTTTTCCAAGCAAATTCGCGCTCTGGGTAACGCGCGTGACATTTTACTCGCCATCACCACCAGCGGAAACTCAGCGAATATTGTACAAGCCATTCAAGCCTCTCATGATCGTGGCATGCGCGTCATCGCGCTGACAGGACGTGATGGGGGTGACGCCACACGTTTACTAGCGCCCGAGGACATTGAAATACGCGTTCCAGTCCAATCCACTGCACGCATTCAAGAAACACACCTCCTTATCATTCATTGTTTGTGCGATTTAATTGATGTTCAGTTATTTGGTTAACGTAAAAAAGAACACGCCAAATGAACGCGCCATTTCACTTGCTCGAGTTCACCCCTTCGAGTCAAGACCGCTCGAACAGGTCAATGCGAGCGCAAGCATCGCTGATATTTCAAAAGCTGAGAACATGAGCTGGAAACATGAGAAAGTAAAGGAATAGAAAGTAAAGGAATAATAGAATCGATAAGGTAATACTATGAGCATGAATCCAACCGTACAATTACCGTTTCAATCTCGCGCTTTGCCTTATCTGTTTCTGTGCTTCAGTCTACTCGTATTTTGCCCACTCAGCGGGTGCACAAGCTGGTACATGATGACAACCCCGCCTGGAGAGCCGGTTGATCAAGACATCGGCGAACGAACATTGGGCAGTAAGATCGAAGACATGAACATCGAAGCTAAAATCAGAGCCAATTTGCTCAAAGCCGATAAAGACTATCGACGTGGAGACATCACCGTCACCAGCTACAACGGCATTGTGTTACTGACCGGTACGGTCCCAAGTGCATCCTTAAAACAACTCGCCACCAAACTGGCTCAAGACACACGGCGCGTCAGACAAGTTCACAATCGTTTATCCGTCGGCGCCAACCGTTCAGCCGGACAAAAAATGCATGATGGATGGCTAAACTTTAAAGTGAAATCAAAACTACGCGCCAATCGTCTCGTCCCCGCTGGGCGTATTCAAGTTATTACATCTAACGACGTTGCCTACTTAATGGGTTTGTTGACAACCATTGAGTCAAAGCGTGCCGTACAATCTATTGCATACATTGACGGATTACATAAAATTGTAAAAATATTTGAATATATTTCCCCACTACCGCCGTTATCCACGCGCAAGCCCGCAAGCACTCACAAGAAACCCCAGCGTTCATCATCACGCACTGCACCTTCCCACAGTAAACATGAAATCAGTTTACCTTGAGCCCAGTGAATACTTGTCGCCTTGCTTTTTACTTACTTGATCAACTCAAACTTGATCAACTCAGACTTGAGCAACCCAGATCTACTTAACCACCTTTAAGGCTGGTTTTTTCGATGTGGGTTTTGTTGGACCAGATGGGGGCTCTGGCGAATCAGGCGGGGGCTGTAAATCGCCCATTTGCTCAAAGAAAATACCTTTACCATTCTCCCGCGCATAAATGGCAAGCACACTTTGTATTGGCGCGTATATCGGACGCGCCACACCTGAAAAACGAGCAGAGAATGAAATGGCTTCATTACCCAGGAGCAAATCACGTACGGCTGTGGGCGCTACATTTAAAATAATACGTCCATCTTTTACATATTCTTGTGGCACGTCCGTGTAGTTCACGGCATTATCGACCAAGATATAAGGTGTTAAACCATTATCTGTGATCCATTGATATACCGCCCGAATGAAATAAGGGCGACTCGACGTTAACTCTTCCATTGGGTTGGTTCCGATTGCAACGTAGCGCGTTGTAACTTAGAGCGGTCCGCCCATTTCTTTTTCAAAATCGGACAAGCTGACCTGAAACGCATCCCGGTTAAATATTTTCCGAGCATACTCAAACAGCGCTTTTCCCTGTTTCGTTGGTATCTCCACACCGAGCTGCGGCAAACGCCATAAAATAGGTGCAACACTGCAATCAACTAACGAAAACTCATCACTCATGAAAAACGGTTTTTCTGCAAAGATAGGCGATACAGCGATCAAGCTCTCACGCAGTGCCTTTCGATACTGCTCTTTGTCTGTGGGCGTACTGTCCTCTGACAAGATGTTGTCAACCAGACTACACCAATCTTTCTGTATTCGATATATCCACAGCCGACTTTGAGCTCGAGCTACCGGATAAACCGGCAACAGCGGGGGATGCGGAAAACGTTCATCCAGATACTCCATCATGACGCCGGGTTCATAAAGCACCAAATCACGATCCACTAAGGTCGGCAAAGTCCCATAAGGATTCACCTCGCTGACTTCCTGCGGCAAGTGCTTCACGCTGGACTCAACAACCCCAACAGTTACGCCTTTTTCAGCTAAAACGATACGCACACGATGGCAATAATGGTCACGCCCATCCGAGAAGAACAGCATCGATGAGCGCTTTGGTATCACGCCCATCGACAACCCTCTCGCTTCTTCCGCTTCATTCATAATAATCAGGCCAATAGTGAATTCGTCCTAGAAACCGAACGCTTTAACGACAGAACGAACAATCGTTGCTACACATTCGGACCAATACCCTATCTCATCAACGCTCGAAGCACCACACCATTTGGTATCACCTACCAAAGAAAGTGCCCAAAACATCAAGAAAAAGGCTCATAAAACACGCTATTTCACATCCTTCCAGTATTCCTTGTTTAGAAAGTAGACCGGAACAGCCAAAATAGCCAAAAACAGCAACACAAACACACCTATGTGTTCACGCTTTGCTTTGGTAGGCTCAGCCGCGTACGCAAGGAAATTTGTCAAATCAGCCATGGCTAATTCAAATTTCTCTTGGCCTAACTCCACCTGCAAACCCTCCAATATATGCGGCATCCCAACGTCTTTGAACACATGGTTGTTCACACCCCATGGACGGCTTGAATCTGGATAAAAACCAATCAAATAAGAGTACAACCAATCAACGCCTTTTAGTCGAGCCTCCAAAGTCAGATCAGGAGGTGCTGTACCAAACCATTGATCCGCTTTCTCTTTGCTCATTGCAATGCGCATCTGGTCGCCAATCTTTTCTCCAGTAAACATTAAATTATCTTTCACCAGATCTTCTGGTATTCTCAAGTCTTCAGCAATCCGCTCATAGCGTAAGTACTTCAAAGAGTGGCATCCATGACAATAATTGACAAACAAACGCGCGCCACGTTGCCGAGAAAGAATATCCTTCTCATCGATCGGTGCCGACTTAATATGCCCACCATGCGCACCACTCGATGCGTACAATTGAGTCGGCAATAAAAGGTAAATACAACACAACAAAGTCACCAGCATGAACACCATTCGATCACTCAGCCGGTACACATTCAAGCCAGCTAAACCATCACTTAGCCCGTGAACCCCTCGAAAAAAACGCTGCAAACGACAGCTAGATACATTGTTCATCAGTGGCTCATCCTTACCCGATCAGGAAGGGGACGCGTGCGTTCCACCGCCGTGTAGAGCGGCATAAAAATAAAATAAGCAAAGTAAAGACCAGTGCAAACTTGAGATAAGAGTGTACGACCCGGCGAGGGTTGCTGCGTACCCAAATAACCCAAAATACAAAATGAAACCACAAAACTCAGCAGCGCCAAACGACTCCAAATACCTTTGTAACGAATGGAGCGAACTGAACTGCGATCCAGCCACGGCAATACAAAAAGAATAGCGATGGCAGCCCCCATGACAATCACCCCACCGAGTTTATCCGGCACGGCGCGCAACATGGCGTAAAATGGCGTGAAATACCACACAGGCGCAATGTGCTCAGGGGTTTTCAGCGGATTCGCCGGTTCAAAGTTGGGTGCTTCTAAGAAGTAGCCATTTCCTTCTGGGAAAAAGAAAATCACCACACAAAACACAAAGAGAAAAACCACAATACCCAACAAATCATGAACCGAATAATAAGGGTGAAACGGAATGCCATCCAGCGGGCGCCCCAAAGCATCTTTTTTCGCTTTAATATCGATGCCATCTGGATTGTTGGATCCCACCTCATGTAAAGCAAAAATGTGCACAGCCACCAAGCCCACCAACACCAAGGGCAGCGCAATTACATGCAATGAAAAAAACCGATTCAGTGTCACGCCCGAAATCAAGTAGTCACCACGAATCCACAGCATCAGGTCGTCACCAATCACCGGTATGGCGCCAATCAATGAAACAATGACCTGAGCGCCCCAATACGACATTTGCCCCCAAGGCAATAAGTATCCCATAAAGCCTTCGGCCATGAGCACAAAATAAATCAACATCCCAATGACCCACACCAGCTCTCGAGGCTTTCGGTAAGAACCATACATCATGCCACGAAACATATGCAGGTACACCACAGCAAAGAAAGCCGAAGCGCCCGTTGAGTGCAGATATCGCAACAACCAACCAAAATCGACATCTCTCATGATGTATTCAATGGAATCAAAAGCACCTTCACTCGATGGGTTATAGGACATGGTTAACCAAACACCGGTTAAGAGCTGATTAACCAAAACCACAAGCGACAACACGCCAAAAATGTACCACACGTTAAAATTCTTCGGCGCGTAGTACTTACTCATATGGTCTTCAAAAAAGCGCGTTACAGGCAGACGATCATCCACCCATTTCATCCAACCTTTCGATACACTCATCGGCGTTTCCATCAAGCAGCCTCCTCAGCATCTTCACCCACAACTAGGATACTGTCCGACAGAAAACGGTAAGGCGGCACTTCCAAATTGACCGGTGCTGGAACGCCTTTGTACACTCTGCCAGCCAAATCAAACTTCGAGCCATGGCACGGACAAAAAAAGCCGCCATGCCACGTCCCCCCTCCTAAATCAGCCGCCCCAACATCGGGACGATACGTGGGGGAACAACCCAAGTGTGTACAGATGCCTAAGAGCACCAAAATATCAGGTCGAATCGAGCGATGCGCGTTTTGAGCATACTCAGGCTGTTGCTCTTTATGGCTATCCGGGTCCTTCAGCTGCTCAGTAAACGAAGATAAAGCTTCCAATACTTCCGGCGTACGTTTCACAATCCATACGGGCCGCCCCTGCCATTCCACAACCATTTTTTGCCCAGGCTGCAATTGACTGATATCAGCCTCCACCGGTGCACCCGCTGCTCGCGCTTTGGCGCTGGGGTTCCAAGAACGCACAAAAGGCGTGGCCACACCCACTGCGCCCACCGCGCCTACTGCCGCTGTCACACCAATTAACAGTTTTCGGCGCCCATAACTTACCGCTTCTTCTTCTGACATTTTTGCCCGCTCCGGGAAGCTTTGTGAATGAACCTCATTGCAGAAATAATACGGAGAAACAATGTGTATGCTATCGTTGCGCCCCAAACAGATATTATGCTCCAAACTCAGCGAGACGGCCTCAATAAATCGACGGGATACGCTCGCCCGACGACGCAACGCGCGCTCAGCATATCATCCGGTCTCAGAGAGAATTAACTGTCGTACAGCACAAACACGATGAATGAAAAAACAAACACCCTATGCCAACATAATTGAGTGGCCAATATCACCATCACCCAAGCGAGGGATTGGGACATGGTAAATAATTTACTGAAAAGTTACAACTACAGAGCCCGCCCTCTATTTATTTCGCTTCCCATTGGTCTGAACGACGACCTTAAAACAGGTGGACGGCATGCTTGGTGTCGACGGCCTTCTCAATTTAATTCAGCTTGGACCACAAAACACGGCTCACAGCTGCACACTAAATATGCGTAAAACCAATACACAGCAAGCCAAAACTGAAACTGATTAAGAATGGAAAACCGTCCGCAAGCATTTCACGCCACTCACAGATCTTAAGTAAGCTCGACCAAAGGTCGTACTGGCTAATGGTCGCATTAAAGACGATAGAGTGGACTGAGCATGACGAGCGTAAAACAGAGACAGCAATCCCTCGCACCAAATATGAAGGAAACGAAAGATTGCTGCTCGAAACAAACTGCGCCTATCGCTTCGAGTACTGAGGACGCTTACGGGCTTTGTGTAAGCCCACTTTCTTACGCTCTACTTGACGATCATCACGCGTTAACAAACCCGCTCGACGCAAAGCACTTCGATTGTCTTCATCATACTGAACCAGAGCACGCGCTAAACCATGACGACAAGCACCCGCCTGACCACTCGAACCACCACCTTTAACCGTAATCGTGATATCGAAACGACCTTCCACATCGATCACGCCCAAAGGTTGACGGACAACCATACAGGATGTCTCACGACCAAAAAACGAATCCAGTGGACGCCCATTTACTGTGATACTGCCCGTACCACGCCGAATAAAAACCCGAGCCGTTGAGGTTTTTCGTCTACCTGTGCCGTAATACTGCTCTATTTGCTGATCTTTCATGAATTTTCCTCAATCATCATTGCGTGGCTTCGAAGCCACAGGCACCCGCGCCTCTTCATATCACACCTTTCGAAAAACCACACAACTTTATACTTTATCTACCACGGATGATCTACCACGGATGACCTTCTAACGCGCAAAGCCCTTCACGATCATTGCGCACAGTCACTGAAAAGCAGATCTAGCCAGCCACTGCCATCACTTTAGGCTGTTGCGCCTCATGCGGATGCTCACTGCCCGCATAAATTTTCAGCTTACGCATCATCTGGCGACCTAAAGGACCCTTGGGCAGCATACCTTTAACAGCAAATTCGATGGCGCGGGTAGGATGACGCTCGTTCAATTTTTCAAACGACATGCTACGCATACCTCCCGGATAACCACTGTGCCGGTAGTACATTTTATCTGATGCTTTTTTGCCCGTTACCGCGATGGCTTCGGCGTTCACCACAATAATGTAATCGCCAGTATCCATATGCGGCGTGTATTCTGGCTTGTGCTTACCTCTCAAGCGACGCGCTATCTCTGTAGATAAACGTCCTAGAACCAAGCCCTTTGCATCAATGATGTACCAATCTCGCTTGATGTCACTTGGTTTGGCCGTGTACGTCTTTTTTCGCGCGGCGCAAATCTTTTTCCTCTTCATGGTCATGGCTTTCTCACTACCAGCCCTATAAGGCTGCCTCATCTATCGTCAATCCGGGCACATGTGCCGGCACTCATACCTGCCATCACGGCCATAACAACACCATGTTCGGTCAATCAACCCAACTGGCGCGACCACAGGCACCTTAAGAGAGCACCTGGCTGCAAAGAGGCAGTATTCTATCGACTACCAACCTTTATATCAATCTCCTGTCGCCAGGAAGCGCGTTTTTTCGTACATTTCATCAACCAATAGGTTATAAATAGATCAAATGTTCACACTTTGGGCTTCACCACAGGAATGGGCTTGCCCCAAATACCCGCGACTCTGCATTTCATACAGTCTACTTATTGTCCGCTCAAACTCGAAAGCCAAAGATCCCGCCGTCGCAGGATAAAGTGACGCAATGGGCACGTCAGATGAAATAATCAATTTAACATGCCGGTCATAGAATTCATCCACCAAATACATAAAACGCCGGGCGGCATCCTCGTTGTGGGCGCCAAACGCTGGCAAACCCGTCAAAAAAACCGTCGTGAAATCTTCAGCTACCTCAATGTAATCTCGGACACTGCGCGGTCCCAAGCACAATACATCAAAATCAAACCACACCACATCATCCGACAGAGCACGCGCCGTAATCTGTCGACCCACCACCTCTATCTGTACGTTATAACGAATCGTTTCGGGCGATAAGGCTTCAAACATCCCTGCAAGTTGCGCCTCCACCTGATCATTACACGGGGACATAAACAAGGGGGCGCGCGTTAATGTTTGAAGTCGAAAATCGTGGCCATCCGACACTTGCAGCACGTGCGTACACCGTTCCAATAACGCAATAGCTGGCAAAAACCGATCACGTTGCAAACCCGATTCATACAAACGACTTGGCGGAACGTTTGACGTGGCCACCAAACAAACGCCCCGCTCAAACAAAGCGGAAAACAAATTGCCAAGGATCATCGCATCACCAATATCTTTGACAAAAAACTCGTCAAAACACAACACCGATGTTGAACGCGCAATCGATTCGGCAACCTCTTGCAAGGGATCTGGCCTGCCTTGATGCTCGACCAGTGCAGCATGAATATCACGCATGAAACGGTGAAAATGATCGCGTCGCTTTGCCTGAATGGGACAGAACTCAAAAAACAAATCCATCAAGAAGGTCTTTCCACGCCCAACCCCGCCCCACACATACAAACCTTGAACGGGTTCATAACGCGTTTGACCAAAAACCCGACGTTGGAACAAACTCTGACACTTCACACGCCAACGCTGTGCCGACTGCTCACGCGCGATTAACTGATCCATCAGTTCTTGCAAGGCATTGATCACCTTACATTGGGCTGGATCTCTTGACCAACCGCGCGCCCGCAGTATCTGCTCATACCTTACACTCAGTTCAGGAGACGCCAACACCGGCGCGCTCAACGCGGACGACTTCACAGCGATTCTCCACACGCATCACCTGACAACAACTGATCAAAAATACGCGCCAGCACGCGTTTCAGTGGACCAAGCTTACCGTGAAAGAAATGATCCGCTTCCGGTAGACGCCACAGCGCTTCGATCGGTATATCAGGACGCTGCGCTTGCCACGCATACACGGATTCGGGAATAACCGTTTCATCAGCTTCCCCTTGGATCACCTGGCACGGCACATCAAATCTCGGCAAACTCGCAAAAGGCATACGCTCGACAGGCGGTGCTACTAAAATGAGGCCATCTGGCGATAAGTCCCTTGGCAGCAAACGATGAAACGCCAGAGCCGCGACACACGAACCGAATGAAAATCCAGTAAAAAAAGACTGCTCAAACTGAAACGTGGACAACACCCAACGATAAACCGCTAAAAAATCCTCTACTTCCCCTTCACCATGCGCAAATTCACCTTCACTGCCCTCAACGCCTCGAAAATTGAAACGCACAGCAGTCAAACCTTGATCACGCGCAGCGCGCGCGATCGTTTGCACCACTTTATTGTGCATGGTGCCTCCCATCTGCGGGTGCGGGTGACCAATCATGACAACACCTTTATTTCTGCACAGTATCTCAGACGTCGGTCGCGTCACAATCACCGCTAAGCTCCCTGCCGGCCCTTTCACATCAAAACATTCGTCTTGCCGGGATAACCGGGGATCCACAACACTCATCCGCACTCACACTCCTTCCCACTTTAATCTGATCATTTTCTTATTCTCACGATATACGCTATGCCTGGCGCCGCATCAGCGACAGCATTGTAACAAATGCATCGGGACGCGGTTGCACTTGTCACCAAGCCGGTTTATCTTTATGTCACTGTGCTGACACACACATCAGACGCTTTCAATTGTGCAACTTTTAATCACGCTGTCAATTGCGCCTGCAAGTTGCATATATATGCATATATAATTGTTCTACAAAACAAGGATTTTAACTATGGACATCCTTTCCGGCGTAGCGGCTCTCGCTGTCGGCGTACTCATTGGCGTGTTAATCAGCAAATGGCTTGTCGCACAAAGCAGTCGCACGGCTGTATTGTCCCGCCAACTCGATGAAGTACACGCGGAATACGCCGCTTATCAGGACAAAGTCGATCAGCACTTTCGCAAAACAGCCGACTTGCTCAATGCCCTGTCCACTAACTACAGCGCTGTGCACCAACATCTTGCATTGGGCGTACAAACGCTTTCTCAACGAAATTTGCAACACATCACACAACGTGTTATGCCCCTGGAAGAGCAAACGACCTCAACGCCAACGTTAACACGCGATTACCAGGACAACCAGGAACAAAGCACCACAGCAAACAACACGTCCGAGTCCTTGCTTCCGCCCAAAGATTATGCGCCCAAAAACATCAATGATCCTGGCATGTTGTCCGAAACATACTCCCCCAACAGCAGCGATTCCGACACTTAAGCTGAATAAGCTATTTCTAAACGGTTACCCAAAATGATCTCTCTTGCTTTTCGTCTCGGCTTTGCTTTACGTCCCAGCTTTGTACCGTCTCTTCCTATATTTATAGCTTCATGATGATATCGTTTTGTCATTTTCTTGTGCCCTTTCCTAATTAGACTTATAGACTTACTGGCTTTATGTTGATTCGTAAACATGAGGTCAATTTATTTCCTATCGTTTTTAAGTGCAGCGCGCTCAGCATCATTTTTTTCAAATTAAATGCAATCAAAGCGACATCTGAACACCGATAATCCGAACAATGATCTAAACTCAACAACAGGAGACGGGCAAACTGAACGCATCGAGCGATGTGTTAGGGAACTCAGGCAGACCGATCTCGAAAAAAACCAAACCGAAACACGGTAGACGCATAACACTTACATCAACGGAAACGGAAACGGAAACGGAAACGGAAAAAGCATCGACTCGCCAATTACCAAATAACGAATATTAATCAAGGAAAGTAGAACACCTATGAGCACAATGCACGAACAACGCGCCATACAGCGCATCCTTTTGCCGTGCTATTTACAGGTTCACAACCGTATCACAAACCGGCCCTTAGGTTTCATCGTAAACCTGTCTCAGCAAGGAATGTGTATTGTGAGCAAAAAGCGCTTACTGACACATGCGCTTTTTGAATTAACCATCGAGTTTCCCCAGCCGCTGAATGGCATTGGGCGCTTTGATCTTCAAGCATTGAGCCACTGGTGCACTAATGAGGTTGAACCGGAGTACTATGACACTGGCTTCAGTTTTACTAAGCCCCCTAAAGACCTGGACGTCTTAGTGGATGCACTCAATCAATATTTCCAATTTAAAAACATATCAGGAAGTTAAAATAAGATCTCCCATAAACCTATACTGGGTTTTCGATTTCTACATACTCGCAAATAAGATCAAATTGTTTCGCCAACCGATCTCCAAGCGCCTGCACGCCATAGCGTTCTGTAGCATGATGGCCCGCTGCAATACACGTTATATTCAACTCGTGCGCCATATGATGTGTCTGCTCTGACGCTTCCCCCGTGACAAAGAGATCGGCTCCAGCGGCTTTGGCCTGAGGCAAATACCGCTGCGCGCCTCCGGTACACCAAGCAATGCGCGCAATCCGTTTGGGTTCAGGCCCCAGTACCAGAGGGGCCTGACCCAAAGTAATGCGCAAAGCGCTCACAATATCTGCCAAAGTATTACGCGATTCATCACGACCTAACCATAACAAATTCGGAATACCATCCACCGAGAATGATTCATCGACCGACCAGTTCAATTTTTCCGCCAACTGAGCGTTATTGCCAAGCGATACATGAATATCCAGCGGCAGGTGATACGCAAAGAGATTCACATTATGCTGAATTAATGGCAATAATCGTCCACGTAACAGGCCCACACAACGCGGATCATCGCCCTTCCAGTACAAACCATGATGCACAATCACAGCCTGCGCACCTTTAGCCACCGCCGCCTCAAGTAACGCGCGTGAAGCCGTTACGCCCACCACCACACGCTCAATGGATTCACAACCCTCTACTTGTAAGCCGTTCGGACAATAATCTTTGATCAATTGGGGTTCAAGCCAATCATCCAATGTCTCCATAACAGTCTGTCGTGAAATCATTCCATCACCTCCTATACAGCACAAACCGTGATACAGTGTGCTCCAACGTGATCCTTCCCACTGAAAATCTCACACTTACCCACACGCATTCACCGATTCGGATCAACGTTAAACTGAGTATCACCCGTCAACCAGTGAGAGAAAGAGCATGCTTAAACGAGTTGTACTCGTCCCCAGCGGAATTGGACTCCTGATAGCACTTGCTATTATTACGCTTCAACGCACGGATTTCGATCCCTTCCGACATTGGGTCGCCTCGTGGTTGTATCCGGCTTTAACGCAACCCGGCCAGAACACGAACCACTCGCTCGCTCCTTTCTCATTCGCCGACGCCGTCGAACAAGCCGCGCCCGCTGTCGTAAATATATACAGTTCCAAACTGGTGACCGAGTCACCCAACCGTTGGTTTAACGCTCCAGCGTTGCGTCGTTACTTTAACTTTGAAGACATGCCTCGACGCCAACGCTTATATTCCAGCCTGGGCAGTGGCGTTATCGTTGACCCGAAAGGTTATGTACTCACCAATCATCACGTGGTCGCCGACGCCGACGAAATCATCGTTGCCTTACGGGATGGCCGAGAAGTTTTTGCTGAATGGGTTGGATCAGATGCGGAAACAGACTTAGCGGTCCTAAAGATCGATGTGTCTCCTCTTCCGAGTATCTCTTGGGCAACGGGCGATCGACTGCGCGTCGGCGATACCGTTCTCGCCATCGGCAACCCTTTTGGAATCGGACAAACTGTTACAAAAGGCATTGTATCCGCCAAGAATCGAAGTGGTTTGCACCTATCGACATTCGAAAGTTTTATACAAACCGACGCGGCCATCAACCCGGGAAACTCCGGCGGAGCCTTAATCGACAGTTTTGGCGAACTGGTTGGCATCAACACAGCCCTGTTTTCGCGCTCTGGCGGCTCGCAAGGCATAGGTTTTGCCGTGCCCGCTGTAATAGCACGTAAGGTGCTGACTGATTTAGTGGATGAAGGCCGTGTGATACGCGGGTGGCTGGGCGTCTATACGCAACCACTTGGTCCCAGCGTCCTCGGTAAAGGCAACCGCAGCGGCTTATTGATCGCAGGCATCTTCAACGACAGTCCCGCCGCGCTTGCAGACTTACGCGTTGGTGATGTACTCACGCACATCGAGGGAGAAGTGGTGTACACAGAACAACAATCTCGACAAATCATTGCCAAATACGCTCCGGGAGACACCATTACCCTTCACGTACTCCGCCAACAACAAGCACTCAGTGTACCACTGACCATCGGTCAAAGACCCAGCGCCTTAGACCAAAACCCCCGCGCCAATATGCAAGACAAGTAGCATCATGCAAGACAAGTACATCATGCAAGACAAATATCATTGCCAGATCGGCGTATGACGGGTTAATTGCATTACCGTTTTTCACCACGGTTCCGCTAAATACGGAAACGTCTGCAGGAAAGGCTTGTCGTTAACAGTTTTTCGTGGCCACTCCCACGTTTTCACATCACCATACGACAGTTCCCACAACAAGCAATCACCATACTGACACGTTAATGCCGCCACATCGTCCGTCAGTTTACGACCATTTGGAAAACCCGCTGGTCGGGATTTACTGTAAATCATAACGTCCACAAATTTATCGTAATCCCGAATCGCCAAAAGCGGCTGCAGCATTTGCATCAACTTCCGTTGGATGACGTTGGGTGAATCGTGACGTTGAATGATCGCCGCCAAATGCGCGTCGGGCTCCAAGGTATTGAGAAAATCCAAACGCGGCTGCATGGTGCGGTTGGAACGGCCAACATGGTCTATTTTTTTACCGTTTTTATAGATGCCACCCCAAATAATAAAATCTGTCTGATCACCGAAAGCCGACCGGGGCAGCTCCGCCACCAGGGCCACAACATTCGTACCAAAAAATCGAGGAAAAATAAACGGATCATCCCGAACCCCTGCAAACGTTTTGATGGGATTCACTCCCTGCAACGCACCGCCCGCTTCGAAAGCGCTGAGCTCAGCGTTTTCTTTTAATTTAAAAGTCATTGTCGCATCCGCCTTGATCGCCGACGACGCGCTCACGGTGCCACCAAAACGCACGCGTTGCTGTTCATCCGCAAAATCAACAGGGACATGGAGGGAGAAGTTCACTCTGTATTCATAGCGCGAAATACCCTTTGGCTGCGCCCCCGACTTCAAACCCGGATAGAGGGTCAAAATCACAGTCATTTTATCTTGGCTTGGAAACACAAATAAACCCGCCAGACTTTCAGCCGGATTGCTCTTCGAAAAAATTCGAAGCGGATCCGCGTGATCCGAAGCCCACACGGACATCGGACACACCAACAAAACCCCCAGGCACAACCAGACTCTTACTCGCACCACAACACATCGCATCATAACTGTTCGTACCATAGCTGTTCGCGCCATAACAATTCGCGCCATAACAATTTGCGTTATAACAATTTGTGTTATAACAACACGCCAGAAAAAGCTCCGGACGGATCGAGCAACCCAACACAACAATCGCGCTTACGCGCGACCTTGCCGCCAGATCACATCCGCTGCTTTTTCTGCTGCCATGTAAATGGAACTCACGATAAAAAATCCAGGAATTTTGGGGAAAATTGAGGCATCCACAACGCGCAAGTTTTTAACGCCACGCACCCTGAAATCACTATCAAGCACAGCCATCTTATCGTCTTGAGTACCGATTTTACACGTACAAGACGCGTGATGTCCCCACGCGTGATTTCGAACAAAATCTCGAATCTCCTCATCCGTTTGAACCGCTTTACCAGGCAATTCTTCCTCCGCAATCGTTCCATCTTTAATTAAAGGCGCCGTCATTTTGCGCACAAATTTGATGCCCTCAACCACCGAGTTTAAATCTTCACCCCGAGGATCGTTGCCCTCTTCAAAATAACGAAAATTAATGTACGGCGTATCCAAAGGATCCGCCGATTTCAGTGTCACATAGCCCGCCGTATTGTTCGTGTGGGCTTTCAAAACCGCCCACGTTAAATAGTTTAAATGTTCAGCAATCAGTTTTGAATATCCCGGGAAATAACCGCGAAACAAACCCAGCAAGGCAAAACAAAACAGATCCGGCAAGGGGCGCAACGGCACCGAACGCTTTATGGAAGCCAACACCGCGCCATTCGTGGTGTACACCCCTTTGTGTACGAGCCATTGCTGATACTGTGGATCGGTGGTGTCGTATTTAGCGCCTTTCAGCACTTCCCAATGTTCAAAATTCATTCGGTTCACGACACCCACTTCGTATCGATCTTGTAAATTTTTTCCGACCCCAGGCAAATTAACCTTGCACTCAATACCGTGCTTTTTCAATTCATCCGCCTCGCCCACCCCCGATAGCATCAGTAATTGCGGCGTATTAAAAGCACCTCCCGCGAGTATGATTTCTTTATTAGCCTGCACCTGATGTGTGGTGCCCGCTTGATCACTGGGGTATTGATACGCGCGATACAACTTCACCCCTTTTAAATACTCAACACCATGTGCCTCATGGTTCTCGTTAATCAACACCCGCGTTACCAACGCGTTGTACTCAATTTTAAGTCGATCTGGAAAACGTTCCGCCACAGCCAATAAACGCTCCCGAGTACCAATTCGAGCGTGATGGCGTGTGGCCAATGGGGGATAGCGTAATCCAACGGAATTCTGTTTAACCAAACGCCAATCATTGGGATCGCCCAAACTTTTGAGCAACCATGATAAGCGTTTCTTCGGTCGTGGCAAGGCTTCATCCGCTTCATGAGCCGAAACCAAGATCGACTCCACCAATTTCGAATCTTGCAAAACGGCTTCCAAGGGAATGGCTTTTTCAGTAGATAACCACCCCTTGCTGAAACCATGACGGGTTGGATTCCAACGCGTGAACTTGAAAAGCCAACGCCAAAAACCACGGTAATTACAATCTTCTAATTTTTCAAAATAGCCGCGCATGTTGTCGGCGCTCCACGACGAATCCCCCGTTACTTGCGCCAAAAAATCCCAGTCTTCGTTGTGTGGATAGACGGTAATCATGGCGTTGTGTGCCGTACAGCCCCCCAAACACCCCGCGCGTGGGTACAGCACCCCATCCACCGTCTGCCCCTGAAAAGTAGCTGAATACTTCGGATCTTTTTCTTGCTGATCTTGTGAGGTGTAGTGCCGCACAAAATAGTCCCAACGCATTTCCTCATTTTCAGTAGAAAACGCGTGAAACACCGGTACGTTGTAGTCCGCCGGTAAACGATTTTCCGTGGTGTTTACCTGGTCCGACCCCGTGTGCGTCACCGGATCTCTCCCCGCTTCCAATACCAAAACGCGAGAACCTTTCTCAGCCAAACGCGCGGCGACTGTGCCGCCGCCGGCTCCCGAGCCAATCACAATGTAGTCATAATCACTCATGATACTGTCCTCGCCCTACATGGTTTTCAAAAATTCAATTAATGCGTATTTTTCATCATCCGTCAACGGTGTTTCCTGCTCAGCACCCGGCAAAAACTGAGTACCAAAATAGTGTCCTTTGTTTGCCACAAAATCCGGACACGTACTGCCACGCAGCAATGGTTCGACCAAGTTTCGGAATACCTGTCTGGCTTCTTCATCGCTGGCATTCACCGGTAACGCTTTCAAGTCTTTAATAAGCTTAATCACTAACTCAATTTTGGTTGCATCCAGTTGAGTTAAATCGACGTGGTAAAGTAAATTCACCGGTATACCTTTTGGAATCGGACCCAACTGCACACCGTTTTCCGTAAAGATATTCGGATACTTCTTCGCCAGCGCCCCTTCCAATCGCTGTATCAAGGTAGGTAAAAAGCCTTTGCCGATGGTCAAATAACTGGTTTGGTTGGTCATTTGGATGTACCCAGGGTGCGTTTTCCCCGATTTGGTAATGACCTCAAAAGGATACGAATACTCATACTTGTCATCTAGACCAGAGTAACCGCGTTTTTCGGGCCACAACAATCGCTCAATCGAAGCTTCAAAAGATTTCATTCGACCCTCGACCGTGCCACGGTAATCAAACGGACCTAAATTATTGTTCAATAGAAATGGCGCCGTCGACCACACGCTGATCAAGGACGGCGGGCGCGTGTACCCTCGACCACCTGCCGGCATTTCAAAATCGGTTAACTCGCCCGTGAAAGGATTTTGCACCTGCAGCAAGCCCACAGAAGGCAGTGATTTATACGAACTCGAAGAGAAATTATCCCAAATATCATTCTTGAGTGCGTTACGTGCCAAGGGACTGCATAAATTGGTTTCCAGCAAACTCACGGGAATACGCAACTCCGTCGACAAGAAGTTGTTTTCCAGAAAGTTCGGCTTCATCACGATTTGGCGCATTGCCGTTTTAAACTTATCCTGCTTCGTGTGCTGCCAATAATCATCCCAACAACTCAAGTAATCGCTGTTCACGCAACCTTTATCCGGAAAAAACTGATCAAACACATATTCGGGCAGTTTGGACGAATGGCAACGCGCACAAGTATCGGCAAACACACGTTTGCCCAAGGCCAGTTTTTCCTGATCGGGTGTCAGGTAGCTCTGACCATTCGGCGCTTCACTCAAATAATCCGGTGTCGCGCTGGCCACGAAAAACACCGCCAAATCGATCGTCTGCTCTTCATTGGCTCGCCAGTACGTGGAATTCTTCTGCAAGGTGGCAATCGGAATCGGTGACATTTTTTTACCTCCCGACACCGGCTGAAAGTGCAACAACCACTCTTCACTGAACAAACCAATGTTGATGTACACCCGATTTAAAGCCCCCAGGGGACCAACCGAATCAGAGCCATCTTTTAACACTCGTGGCGTTAAGGCTAAACTCTTTTTCGGGTCATAAAAACTATTCAACACATTACCGTCGGGCAAGTAATCGTTAAACTGCTTATTGTTCAGCTCTCCCCCCGTTAGTTTTTCCCGACCCCATTTCGAGGCCACCTCCAAACGCGCCCCCAAACTGTACACCGCGTTCATCGTACGTGGATTATTGATGTAATCCGAAGACACCAACGACGTGTCCAAGGCACCCGGCTTGGACGTGTGAAACAGCTGTTTCAGATAACTTTTTTCATCTGAATTCCACAATAAAATACGATCAACCCAAAAATACTGGGCGCCGGGATTTGAATTCAAATCAGCCCATTCTGGATTTTCAAAATCTTGGGGTGGATGACTGGGATTCGGGCCAACGTGACAAAATCCACAGGACATCCCTACGCGATACGGTCTCACCAAATCTTTATTGTTGTAATAGCTTGGGTCCGTATAAAACCGAACCGGATCCCATTTTTGCTCCGCTTTTTTATCGAACGCTGGATTCGTAAATAACCGCAAGCCCACGATCCCCGTGGCGTACCCGTAGTACGAACCCAAAGCGACATTTTTACCCCGCTCCCCGAACGGAACCCCTTTATACTTTTCCGCATTTTCAAAAGGATCCGCTTGACAGCCCTCTCGCCGAGCGTCCAACCACAAACCGTATCGGTCTGCTCGGGGACCATCCCCTTTTTCAAAACAAGGTTCATTCACCAAACCCAAATATTTCCATCGATTGTCGCGACTGTACGACAAGCTGGGGTGATTGGAAATGGTTTTCAGCAAATCCAAATTACCGAAAGTCGCCTTGGTGAGTTCATCCCACAAGCGATCATTCCCCGCCGTCCAAACAATCCAATTATTCCGGCCCCGTGCAAACCGCTCCAGCGCTTCGGCTTCAGAGATACCGGGAAAGTACGGTTGTAGCCTGGCGACCAGTTCAGCTGGATTTTTGGACACGCCATAATCCATGTCTTGATAAAAGTCTTCACTGGAGCCCAATAAATCTTTTTCGGTGACCCCCGCACATTGTGCTTCATCAAGCACGTGACCGGCGCCTTTACCGCACGGATTGTGATGCTTCCATTTCTGAAAAACCAGCACAATCACCAAAGCAAGCACTACGGACAGACACAGAAACAGCCATCGCTGATACTTTGCCATCATCTTATTCCTCCAGCATGTGTTACTGAGTAGCATTAACGTTACGGGTTATCGATGCAGCGGCTCCGGTGAGCCGCCATTAAAATACCGATACAGACGGGGCGTAACTGCATGTTCGCCCCTGGAAATCAATTGATAAGGATTCTCCCCTTTTTGCTCATCGGTCTTGTCAAACAACGCGTCGGTCTGATTAGACAAATAGTCAAACATGGGAAATAAATAATGCTGATTCAGAAGATGCCCCCACGCACTGTGCCGTTGCCACCATGAGCGCGAATTAACGTAAATCGGGCCATCAATACTCACCAAACCCCTTGGTTTATGTTGCGGCGATAAGGCCCCCAATCGCGCCACCACGTCCTTGTTATTCGCGAAACTTTCAATATACGGGAACGGTTCCTCCCCCGGAGGGGTATAAATGTAATTCATTGAACTCGCGCAATTTGCAAACGCGTACACCTCAAACTTACCAATTCTATTTCGCAACGCATCCAGTACGGTTTTTTTATTTCCCGGTTTCGTACTTGGATCCAAATCGCAGGCCTGCGCAAATTCAGCGATCGAACGCTTTAAGATATTGATGGTGGCGTTCTCAAACTCATCCCCATGTTCACCAATGATGAGATCACTCACGCGCTCAACGAGGTTAGCGGTATCTCCCTGACACTGCGCACATTTCTCCCATTCCAGAGCGATATTCGTAAGCGCTTTTATGACGTTGGACAC
>JARRRL010000006.1:0-4222 GCA_037380725.1 Gammaproteobacteria bacterium
AGCAACACCCCAGCGCTCGCCACCGACCACCCCAGCTGCATGGCATGCAAGGGCAGCAACAGCATCGCCATGCCATTCGCCAGTGCGACGACAAAAAATGACACATATGTACCAAAAATCGTTTGATCCTCTCTTTATCCCTGATACCGCTTATCCCTGATAGCGCTCATTCGTTCAGTAATACAGCGCCAATACGACCCTTTATTGATACAACACACAACTGCTGGCCTTAATAATTAAAAAAACCCGATCATGTACTGCCAGCGCCAAGCGTTCCCAACCCCACACACTCAACTCAACAACGATGTCCACGAAGGCCGCCTCCGTCCGTCCCACCGTACGCGCCATCAACCATCGCTGCTCTCCTCCTGTCCATACTTGTGTAATCCGTGCAGGTAAAATATTTTGTGCGGATAACAGAGAAGGCGGTGTTTTCGCCACTATAATGTCTCTCGCGGAAATGCTCACTAATACGCTTGACCGAACACACGAGACTGGATGCGTGAGTAAAGTCGGTCCTCCTGTCGCTTTTCCCAACTCCAAACGGCTGATTTTTAAATCCGCTTGCGTATCAAGCACTCGAGCCGCTAGCATATTTTCAAAGCCTTCCGGATGCCCATCGGCGAGCACATCCTGCGCCAACATCACGTCTTGCACGGCACCGAATTGCTTCGATTTTCCTTTCTCCATGATCAACACATCATCACACAGGGCTTGTATCTCCACCGGATTGTGTGAAATCAAAATCATGGGAATGTGCAGCAGCTCGCGAATACGATGCAAGAAAGGTAAAATTTTTCGACGCAGACCAACATCCAAGGAAGCCAGCGGTTCGTCCAACAACAATAAGTCCGGGTTTGAACACAAGGCCCGACCCAAGGCAACGATTCACACACGGACGACAAGGACACCTTATGATGCGCACGTCGCGCACCAATTTGTAAATTTTGTCGCACATTTTTATGTGGAAACAGCAGTCCATCCTGAGGGACATAGCCAATATGTCGTTTTTCAGGTGGTCGATTAATGTGGCGTTTCGAATCAAGCCACACTTGATTGTTGAAAAAAATATGCCCATTGACACGCCGTTGCAGACCCGCAAGGCATCTTAAAAAACTGGTTTTCCCAGATCCAGATGGCGCATAAATGCCAGTCACAGCGTGTTGAAATGTCGCCTTCAATTCCAACTCAAAGGGCAGTAATTCTACGCGAATCGCCACATCCAGCAATACATCAGTCATACTGGCTCATCTTATGAAACGGTTTTTCTCCGCACAACGCATCGCTGTACAATTGGCGCTACCCAAAAGGGCCTGTTTTATAGTCCTTTTCGCTCTTCAGTGGGCGATAAATATTCGACCGCGTAAATGGCCACCAATCCCAAACTCAACGCCACCAGCAACAAAACGAGCGCCTCTCGGTCGTTGCCGACCTGTTGCGCCGTATAAATGGCGGACGCAATCGTTTGTGTTTCCCCTGGAATATTACCGGCAATGATCACCGTCGCGCCGAACTCACCAATCGCGCGCGTGAACCCCAATATGATCGCCGCCAATAAGCCTTTATACGCCATGGGCAACGTAAAAAACAGAAAGGTTTTAAGCGGTGAATACCCCAAGGTCCTGGCCATTTCTTCTAAACGTGGATCAACCGCTTCCAGCGCCACACGCGCCGTGCGCACAACTAAGGGCAAGGACATGACAATCGCCGCCAATACCGCCCCTTTCCACGTTAACAGCAAATCTAAATCAATGCCCAAGGTGTCACGCCCCAATATTCCCGCCGGGGCCAACAGCTGCAACAAGAGATAGCCCACAGCGGTAGGCGGCAACACCAGCGTTACCCCCACCACGCTCGATAAAATACGTTTGCCCCAAAAATCAAATCGAGCCAACACATACCCCATCAACACACCAGGAACGAGTGCGATCACGGTTGCTACGGTCGCCACCTGCAAAGTCAATAAGACAGCACTCACACTGGCCTCGTTCAGCACTGTTCGCCTCTCAAGCCTTTTCCCTCAGGTCTCTCACGCCTCTTTTTCTTATCTGCGTACCCCCTCGCCACCCTCATCTGACACTCACACTTTCTTCGCTCACACTTTCCTCGCGTACAGCCACATCAGGTAGCGTAAAACCATAACTTCGAAAGGTAATCAGCGCCACAGGAGAAGATAGAAATTGCAAAAAGTCTCGCGCCAAGGCAGCATGGCGCTGAGCGTAATCCGTTTGCGACACGGTCGTGACTGCAGCCCCCTCATAGCGAATCGGCGGCATATCTTTCAGAGTGGGCTCAAATAAAACGCGGACACGGGGAGACGCCAAGGCATCCGTCTTGTACACCATCCCCACCACATCCGGCAAAGCAGCCACCATCGCCGTAGCGGCGGTCACATCTGATGCGGGCAAGACCCGCTTTTGTACAAGCGGCCACAAACTGTGCTCAGATCCCACCATTGAAACGCTGCGCAAATACGTTTTCGCATAACGCCCAACCGGCACCACTTCTGGGTCGCCCATGGCAAAATATCGAAACGGTAAGCTCAACAGCTGCTCCGGTGACGACATGCTAAAGGCGCTCGAAGGGTGCGCAATAAACACCAGGCGATTGGACAAAAACGAACGCCTTGAAGCATGATCAATCTGATTTTTTTCAGCCAAATAATCCATCCAATGTGTATCTGCTGATAAAAACACGTCTGCTTTGGGTGCAACAACAATTTGGCGTGCTAACACGTTTGAGCCCGCAAAATTAAATCGCACTCGCACACCCGATTCACGCTCAAACGCCGCGCCAATTTGCTGCATCACTTGCCCCAAGCTGGCAGCGGCAAACACCAACAATTTATCGTCTTTTTTGGCAATCGGTTCTGCAGCAGCTTTTGCAACCACTTTTGAAAAAAAGACCGTCCCATAAGCAGCGCTCAACCACAGCACTCCGCTCAATACGCAAAACAATAACGCGCGCCATACGCACACATTTTTTCGACACATCCCTTCAACCCACCTCAATCATCACGATAAATAAGGGTACCCACCTGTTCACCATTCAGCGCCGCCCTGATCCGCCCCGGCACCGTACCATTCACAATTTGAAACGCTTTCACCAAACGCCCCTTGGCTAACAAATCCAATAAAATGGGTTCAAATGGCAAACTGGACAATCCCCGTTCTTTCAATTCGTTTACCCCAATTCGTTCAATAAATTGCGCTTTTTTATGCACAACTGGATCAGCATCGTACAAGCCATCGACATCTTTGACTAAGGTAAGGCGCTTACATCCAAAACATTCCGCCAGCAGCAAGGCACCGGCATCCGTTCGATGCGGCGGTAGGCCTCCCACCACCGGAGTGTGTTCCCACAACGAATACGGTGGGACACCGCTAAAAATGACGCCCGGCGCTGAATGCAAAAACAAGGGTAATAAATGACCCATTATTTCCGGCGGTATGGCCACAACACCATAGGGCGCTAACAAGGTCCCTAAAATATGCGCGTTTCCCAGAGCATCGGCTTGCGCCAACTCGGCCAGCACACCCGTCGGCATGCCCAAATCAATCCCCACCGCAAACACATGCCGACTGCGCGCGCCACCCCCCGTACCAATAATCAACTTATGGTTTTCAAGCGACTCCACCAACTCACTCACTACCGGCAGCACGATGTCGCGCCCCGCATCCACAATCGAACGACCGCCAATTTTAATGACTTGTGCATGGGGCAGCATTTTAAATACGGGTGTTTCCGTACTGGCCTGAACGGTTTTATCAATCAGACTTTCCCGCATCAACATGGACCGTAAATGCGCGCGCTTATCGACCGTGGTATTGTGATCCGTCACGTACAGGCTCCTTCGCTTATGTCGCGTTATACGCGATCAATCATCCGCATAAATCATCGTCCCAACTGACTCGCCATTCAACGCACGCGTTAATTGACCAGGCTCCAGTCCATTCACAATCTGAATCGACCGTCGATGGCGCGCGTTGTTCATCATTTCCAAGACCGCCCGCTCCACCACCACATCCTGTAAGTCCATTGCCAATAACTCGGTGGTCGAGATATTAGGAATGAACATCGCGTGTTTATCTTTCTTGGGGTCTGCCGTGTACAAGCCTTTTTCATCTTTAATGTATATCATGGATTTCGCGCCCAACACCTCACTGATTAAATACGAACCGGTATCGGTTCGGTGAGGGGGGATGCGTCCCCGTGCCGGTGT
>JARRRL010000006.1:4242-23956 GCA_037380725.1 Gammaproteobacteria bacterium
CAAACTGAGTCGGCTCAATAAAAGGAATACCGTGTTTCGCTAACAGATAATGAATCATTCGTGCATTTTGCATACTGACAAAAGTACCGAGCACACTCAATGAGCCGGTGGGCAAACCCAAGTCCAAGCCCACACTGTAAGCGTGACGAGCACGCGTCCCCGCCCCCGTACCAATAATCATTTGATGAGACGGTAAATTACGGACAATTTCATCCATAATCGGAAAAACCGCTTCGCGCCCTCGATCAATAAAGCTTTGACCACCCAGTTTGATCACATTGGCTTCCGGCAGAATCCGTATGACATCCTGTTGGCGTGTGGCAGCCAATACTGCTGAGTCACTGAGCGAACCGGACAGGAGCTGCTCACTGAGCGTACTCAGTCGTTGATTCACCATGCTTGATCTCCATCTGTTTATCAGGTTTACCGCAAACGAATTGAAACACGACCGGCGTTCAGCCCAATAAAACGGGGTACAGCACGTAACATCGCTCGGCTTCTGTGGGCATCGCATCCTGGAAAGCATCGCGACACCAGCGCTGCAATTGCATCAAAACAGTACGCTTAACGGCATCATCCAGCAATAATCCGGCTAGTCCGGGTTTCCGTTCCCAATCACTCAATGCACTCGACACCGAACGTGACATAATCCAGCGATCACACAGCTCGGGTGCCAAGCACACATCACCAGCCTGTCTGAACGCCTGTTGCAATAGGTGCAAGTGTTGCTCACCCACACGTGGGCATTGTTGATAACGCCGCAGTAAATCATGGCAATGACGACGCAGACGTGATTCCCAACTGTCCGCCGGTCGCTCAACACGCCCAATGATAAACAGACCGCTCTGCGATGAAACGGAGTTGATAACACGATGGGCTTCACGAACGCTATGCTCAATATCAAGCCAATGCGCCGCCCGGGATACAAAAACAACATCCACACTGTGGTCCGCTACGGGCCATGGATCATTACCATCGGCCTGTTTCAACGTGAGCGCACCGGCGACAGCGCGACGCTCAAACTGCCGCAGCATCTGCGTGGACACATCAATCCCCGTATAATAACCAAATACCGATGACAGCAAAACACCCAACTGCCCGGTTCCGCAACCGATCTCCAAGATGGCTTTGTTTTGACTCGCCGCACTGACTGCCGCTATACGACGGACCAGCGCCTGGCAGGTTGAAGCACGCAAACCAGCTCGTTGCTCAAATACAGCCGCCTGCGAATCATACATGGACTCGGGATTTGGCATAAACAGCATCCCTGACACCGTGCATCACGGACACATGGGCGGTGGCTGAATGGTGGCGGACACACATTCCGAACCGCCATCACTCGTCGGAACACCCCAATTCCCATTAGGGCATGTCGCGATCACATTTTGCATCATGCCCCGATCTTCATGACCCAAAATATGACAGTGATCAACAAATTCACCCGTAAAATTTAACGCTTGGTACCGAATTATCGCCTGGCCAAACTCCGTCGCCGGCGGTTCAGGCGGCGGTGCCTTTGGAGCAATGGAATCGGTTTTCGCCAACGGCAACGCCAACGTATCCATCCATACATACGGCGGACGGTATGTGGTCTCTACCACTGCATCACCATCATACGATTTAGTGGAAATCAATTGAAACGGATTCGTGTGAATGTGAAAAGGGTGTTTGACTTGACTGTTGTTTTCCAACTGAATCTGATTCACCTCTTCCAGGGTGAACGATTCATCGATGCACGTCGCATCATAGGGTTTATCGTTAATCGTAAAAAACACCTCACTGGCCTTGGTTTGACCTGACATTTGATACGTGATGACGTTATTGGGTTTCGGCGGCGCGGGCAAATCCGCTAAATAAGCCGGCAATTTTGGAAACTCATCGCGAGTCGGAAAATCCATTTTTTTCGCATCCCCTTCAACCACCAATATCAACAAGGCGGGATTGCGGCTTTGATCACCCGTTTGTTGTTGCAAGCCCACGATCGCCCGTGTGCGCGCATCGACCCGCTTGGTGGCCTCATCGCCCAATGCGGTCATCAGGCGGTGCGTCATGAGATAGGTCCCTTTTTCCAATGGTGCTTGCACCAGCAAATCGATTCGATTCCCCGGATTCAGGGTAAAATCGCCTGGCGTGGGATCGTCGTCTGCGCGACAATCCGGTCCATTGATTACCGTTTGGCAGAGATAGTTTTCAGGTGCAAATTGCACCCCATCCATTGCAATTTGACGCACCACAGGATCGGGTTTATCCCCATTAGCCTGCTCTTCAAAACCAATATCCAATTGTGCGGCCACCTGCATGGTGGCGCCCACAAAACGCCAGCGCTGAATTTCACCCGGATGCATTTTCACAATCGGACTCGCTTGGCCATTCACCAAAGGATAACGCGCTTGCGTTCCCCCCAAACCGGGCAACTGATCATCCAGCTGTTGCACCACCATCAGTCGGTCTTCTAATTTCTGCCCCTGACGCGCATAAATCGCATCAAGTTGACGATCAAATTCCCCGTGCACTTCAAACGTACCCACGAGGCCATTCAACACCTGCATGGCGGTCGCACCATGTTTATGCGCGTGATACCAGTGTGTGCCCGGCGCTTGATTGCCCCGTAACGGCGGCACATCGTATTTGTAATGACCCACAACGGTATCGCCATGCGGATGAGCTGAATAAGTGCTACGAGATGAACCAAACGGCTCCAAGCTTAAAAGCACATAATCTTGATGCGGTTGAGGCGAAATGTGAAACCCATGAAAATGAAAATTGGTGACGTTATTGCCATGAAAACAATTGGGCGCTTTATAATGCGGATTATCTGCGTCGTTCGCTAAGGGTTCACACTCACCATAATCATTCGACGCCGTCAAGTAATTGTACAAAGTCATTTTAAAACGCGAACCGTCTGCTCGATCCGGCGCAGTGCCCGTATTCAAGATAAACGTCGGTCCGGGAGCGCTCCAGGCGATATTCGGATCGTACGGATCCGCAGGATTAATCGGGCGAGCATGATCCTTCGGGAAACCATACGTGCGCAAACTTTTGACTTGCCATTCCCAGCGTTTATCATCCGACGACCAAATGGGAACACACCGTTCGATTTCGCGCACCACCAACTGGGTTTGCAAAACGTCATCGGCATTCGGCGAAATTTCCTGGGGTTGTAACAGCACATTTCGACTCACCGGACCACTGCACGGCGCCACGCTGTTGTGCAGTGCAATATTCAATTCAGGCGTCTGAGCAAATTTCACGAGCGGAGGCGATACTCGATCCTTGGACTGTGACGTTGCCATATGGGATGACTTTGTTGTTTCACAACTTGTCAATAACGCGGTCATTGCCGTAATCAGAACCACCCCGGATTTACGATGCCAATCGCGCGCATTAAATGTATTCATACAGAATCCTTTCTGTTCAATCATGCCCTTCCGCAACCGAAGTGAAGCCGTATCACTGCCTGATTCGCCGAGCCAGTGTATATCAAATGATACGAGCTTGAAACAGCGCATTGAGCGCCCACTGTACGAAGCACGCTCAACACACTTGATAAGAAGGATTAAAGGTGCCAGATAAACACCTTTTTATTTATGGATGACCCAAAACACACCACAAGTGGTCAAGCTTGATCACATTGTTTAATTGAAAACAAATTATTAAAGCAGAGATAAAAATAAAGATAAAATGAAGTGGAAAACAGAAAACCCGAGATCCTAAAAACAGCAATGCATCACGACAACGTCAAGCACACGCCCTGCTCGCGCAACGATTGCGCCCACAATCCAACGGTGTGTTCCGACTCCACAGACGAACAGGCACAAAAATACACATCATCCAGATTCGGTCTGATGTTATAGCGCAACGGGCGTTCGACATCCGCGTAAACCTGAGCGCCCAGGCTGCGCAATAACGCATGCCCCGCCGCCACATCCCACTCCGATACCGGTGAAAACCGTGGATACACATCGACGGCACCTTCCGCCATCGCGCAAAATTTTAACGCGCCACCCTGGCACCAATAAGCGGGATTCGCATTCAGCGCCTCAGCAAAGACCGACGCACCACCTTGATCACGGCGACGACTCATCGCTAGAATCGGTTTGTTACGGCATGATTTCAACGGTGGCAACGGCGTCAACTCACCGTTTCGCCATCGCGTCGCGCCGTGCTCCACAATACCTAAATACACCGCACCGGAAATCGGTACCGCCAAGGCACCCAACACCGGTTCCCCATTGGCAATCAACGCGACATTTACTGAAAATTCACCCGACCGTTGTAAAAATTCTTGCGTACCATCCAATGGATCGACCAACCAGCAACACGACCATTCTTTACGAACGTGGTACGCAACCGGTTTGTCTTCTTCGGAAAGAAAAGGGACCCCTGGTAACAGTTCGCCCAAGGCCTCTTTTAAAAAGCAATTGGCGAGCAAATCAGCAGTGGTAACGGGACTGTTATCTTGTTTTCGCTGTGTTCGCCATGACCGTTCGTCGTCGTAAACTTCAAGAATAGACTCGCTGACTTCCGCTAAAATACTAATTAACCGCTTGGAAAAATCCTCCTCGCGCAGTCGCGTCAGCATGATAAACTCACCTCCTCCCTATTCATCCAAGAGCATGCCGACAGAGAACAAAGAACGAGAGCACAAGCCACACACACCCCACCTCGCAGCACCCATCGTACGGAAACCGCTCAACGCAATTGGACTCTCAAAGCAACACCCAGTTTCAATTGCTCTCAATTTCAACTACACCCAATTTCAACTACACCCAATTTTCACATAGCCGATCGCCTCAAGGTTCAGTATAATATCCTCATGATTCCCTGGCAGACTTTACAGACCATATTGTTCGACATGGATGGAACGCTCCTGGATTTACGATTCGACAACCACTTTTGGCACGAACTCGTACCGCATTCAGTAGCCAACACCCAAAACATCAGCATTGAGGCAGCCCAAGCACTTGTCTCTGAACGCGCTCAACGTGTAGCCGGTTCTCTGTCATGGTACTGTGTCGACGACTGGAGTAATGCATTAGGCATTGATTTATCAGCGCTTAAACGCACGGTTGCCCACCGGGTTCAACCCCGCCCATGGGCCATAAAACTGCTTGAACGCTTAACGCACACACCCATGCGGCGTATATTGGTCACCAATGCTCATCGCAGCAGTCTTTCGATTAAAATGGCTATTTGCCCTCTCGAACATCACTTTCATCGCGTGTTCAGTGCTCACGATTTTGGCCATGCTAAAGAGTCCTCCGCATTTTGGGAACAACTGATCACCAACGAACCGTTCGATCCCAACAAAACCGCTCTGCTGGATGACAATGAAGCCGTATTGGACGCCGCCAAACACTTTGGGATCAAACACCTCTACAACATCGAACAACCAGACAGTCACGACAAGAAGCGACAACACAGTCAGTATCCGCTATTGCCTTGTTTCAGTCATGTACTACCCACCTTATCATCCACTTAAATCATGACTCACACCGCATCTACCGAATCAATTCGCCTGGACAAATGGCTTTGGGCTGCTCGATTTTTCAAAACGCGCGCCATAGCCAAAACCGCTATAGCACGTGGTAAAGTCTTGTATGATGGCCAACGTCCTAAACCGGGAAAAATTATTACGGTCGGCAGCACCCTGACCATTCGTCAATCTTACGATCTCAAAACTGTAATCGTTGAGCGCCTCTCCGCCCATCGCGGTCCGGCTACTGAAGCTCAAAAACTGTATACCGAAACGGCGGCCAGTATAGCGCAACGCACCCAGAACGCGGCACAACGCCACGCAGCCCATGGCGGCTCGATCCCGCCATCACGCCGCCCGTCTAAGCGAGACCGGAAACTGATTAAAAACTTTCTGAATCAATCAGTTAATAAGGATGACAACGCGATCGATGACGACTAAAATTACACCGTACTGCTTATCGTTTACCGTAACCCTTATCCGCTGGACGATCCACACTGTTTGACTCATCGTCCACGCCAACAGCATTTATTACTCCAGACCAAACCCTATGCCATCCACACCAATCCTCTTCGAAAATTTGAACCAAACTGCCCTCATCGAGAAAGCAATCGAAAATCAAGAAGGTATACTCAGTCACACCGGAGCGCTGTTTGTGGAAACGGGCAGTAGAACCGGACGATCACCCAATGATCGATTCATTGTCGAAGAACCCAGCACCAGCGAGCACATTGTGTGGGGTGAAATCAATCGTACATTCTCACCACAGCACTTTGATCAACTCTGGCAAGACGTTGAAGGCCACATGAGTCAACGCCACTCGTACGTCTCACATTTGCACATCGGCGCCGACGAAGAACACTATTTGCCCATACGGGTCCGCACAGAAACCGCGTGGCATCAACTGTTTGCCAGAAATATGTTCCTTCAGGAAACGCACTACAATCCGCGAAACAAACAAGCCTGGCACTTGTTACACAGCCCCAGCTTCTCCTGCAATCCGCACACGCACGGCACGAACTCCGAAGCATGCGTAATCATAAATTTTGCAGCGCGGCGCGTATTAATTGCTGGTACGCCTTACGCCGGTGAAATCCAAAAAGCGATGTTTACCGTACAAAACCTTCTGCTGCCAGAACGCAGTGTGCTACCGATGCATTGTTCCGCTAACATCGGCGAAGACGGTAACGTGGCGCTCTTCTTCGGCCTCTCCGGAACCGGAAAAACCACACTATCTGCCGATCCGAATCGTTATTTAATCGGTGACGACGAGCACGGCTGGGCAAAAGGCGGCGTCTTCAACCTCGAGGGCGGTTGCTACGCCAAAACTATCAATCTCAGTCGCGAGAACGAACCCATTATTTGGGATGCCATTCGCTTTGGTAGCATTGTAGAAAACGTCCCCATCGACCCCATAACTCGTCAGCCAGATTACGCCGATACTCGACTCACACAAAACGGGCGAACCGCATACCCGTTAAGCCACATCAGCAAACGCCAATCCGACAATCGTGGCAATGAGCCCACACACATTATCTTCCTTTCTTGTGATTTAAACGGCGTATTACCACCCGTCGCGCAACTGTCGCCATCGGCCGCTGCTTTCCATTTTCTCAGTGGCTACACCGCGCTGGTTGGATCGACGGAAGTGAGTCAAGGCATGGCCATCAGATCCACGTTCAGTACTTGTTTTGGTGCACCATTTTTCCCTCGACCACCCGAAGAATACGCCAATTTATTGATGAAACGGATCGGCGAATTTGGCAGCCGTGTTTTCCTGGTCAACACAGGTTGGACCGGTGGCCCCTATGGCAGTGGCCATCGATTCGCCATCCCCACAACCCGAGCCATCATAGATGCCGTGCTAAGCGGCGCGCTGGATAACAGCGAAACCGAGCATCTTGATATTTTAAATTTAAATATACCATTACACGTTCCCGGCATGGACGATCACGCCTTGAATCCGCGCAACACCTGGGACGATCCAGCAGCGTATGACGTGCGCGCGCTCGATTTAGCCAAGCAATTTCAAGCCAACTGCGCCCAATATCAGTGTGGGGATGAGGTCCGGGCCGCTGGGCCTCGCGCTTAAACCCGACCACAGCGCAATACCCAGACGACACGGCTGCGATTAGGAAGGCGTTTCATCCGCGTTCTTCAACCACATCACACGATACAAATCGCGACGGCGATCCAGATAATTACGCACAGAGCCTTCATTTTGCAATTCAGTGAGTTTAGTGATATCCAAATCACAGATGAGCGTCATTTCGGTATTGGGTGTGGTTTCCGACACAATGGCGTCGTGTGGGAAAGCAAAATCCGACGGCGAAAACACAGCCGATTGCCCATATTGAATATCAACGTTATCCACTTTGGGTAAATTACCCACGTTGCCACCAATGGCGACGTAACATTCGTTTTCGATCGCACGCGCTTGAGCGCAACGCCTTACCCGCAAATAACCGTTCTTGGTGTCGGTCCAAAACGGCACAAAGAGAATACGAATTTCCGCTTCCGATAAAATCCTCGCCAGCTCCGGAAATTCCACATCGTAACAAATCAATATTCCAATTTTACCAAAATCGGTATCAAACGCTTTGATTTGATCGCCGCCCTGCATAATCCAATCACGCTTCTCGTGTGGCGTCGGGTGTATTTTGCATTGACTGTCCACCGTACCATCGCGACGACACAGGTAACTGACGTTGTACAATTCATCATTTTCAATCATCGGCATCGATCCGGCGATCACATTAATGTTATAACTGACCGCCAAACGCGAGATCGCTTTCAAAATTTCTTCTGTATAGGATGCCAAATGCCACACCGCGTCAATACTGGCCTGTGGGTTCTCCGCCAAACCCATCAACGGTGCGGTAAAAAACTCTGGGAACATCACCACATCACACTGATAATCGGAGAGCGCATCAATAAAATATTCCACTTGCTGCAACAATTCTTCCGCACTCTGAAAATAACGCATCTGCCATTGCACCAAACCCAGTCTCACGGTGGTTTTCAGAGCGCCCACCAACTTGGGGTCTTCGTCATCGTAATACAAATTATGCCATTGCAATAAGGTGGCAAAACCTTTGGAGTCTTTATCTTCTGGTAAATACGCCTTCAACACTCGACGCACTTCAAAACCATTGGATAACTGAAAGGTTAAAATTGGATCATAAATATCTTTGTTTTTAACCGCCTCAATGTACACCTGTGGCGTCATTCGATCGGCGTATTGCTTATATTGCGGGATACGGCCACCGGCAATAATGGATTTTAAATTCAGATTACAACACAACTCTTTGCGCGCTTCATACAAGCGCCGCCCCAGTCGCAAACCCCGATAGTCGGGTGCCACAAAAACATCGACACCATACAGCACATCACCATTCGGATCGTGCGTCGTCAGGTACGCGTCTCCCGTGATCTCTTCGTAGGTGTGCTTGTCACCAAATTGCTCATAATCAACAATGACTGACAGCGCCGCCGCAATCACTTTACCTTTATCAACGATGCACAGTTGGCCTTCTGGAAAAGTTTTCAATTGCGTTTCAAATTTTTTCAGCGGCCACGCCCCGCCCAGATTGGCGTACACCTCATCCATCAATTGTTTTATGTCCGCGTAGTCGCTCAGTTCCAAGTTCCGAAGCTCTAAATGATGCAAAGACGGTTCTTGTACGTCCGTGGAACTTAAATCAGGCATATCCATCTCTCACTGACAAATGTTTAAAATAAAAACCCGACAGATCAGGGGCACAAAATCTTTTCCATCGTAAAATTTATCAAGGTTACGCCACGCCGCTCGATTTCATTTTTTTGCACCTCTTGAAATCCATGATACGCGAAAAAAGGTTTCGCAACCCACGAGGCTTCCACGTATAAGCGCGTCAACGCACTCGCTTGAGCGACTTCAAGCACTCGTCGGTACAAAGCGGATGCCACGCCCTTTCTCTGAAAGTGAGGGTGTGTGTAAGCACAGTCAATGTGGCCATCCGCATCCAGCTCCATAAAACCTACAACCGAACCATCCAGCATGGCCACAAAAGGTTGCTTCACCTTCAAGCGTTCCGCCCAAAACGAGTAATCAGGCGGCGTAGGTGCCCAGGCTTCTTTTTCCTCGGGTGTATACACCGACGCGTCAATGGCATGGACAGACTGATGAAACAGCTCAGCGATCTCCACAGCGTAGGCGTCAGCATACTCGCGAATATCCAACACGGCTTAGTCCACAAATCACAACACAATTCAATTCAGAAAACAAACGGTCGACCACGCCATCACACGCGCTACAAACGAACGACATCACATAACGACATCACATACTGACGTTAAACGTGCTCACTGGGAAGCAGACACTTGCGCAAAGTGGACAATGATCAGAAAGCTGCGTTGGCAAAACTTCAACGTGCATCACTTCAATATGTGGAGAAATCCAAATATGATCAATGCACTTTCGAGGTGCCCAACTCGGGAAAGTGCCCATTCCATAGTTCACATGCTCCAAACTCGAGTCGCCCAACGCAGTGTTGATTGCGCTCTGCTCACAACAATTCAGATCACCCATCACAATGACATTCGGTTCAGAACGAACTCGATCCAACACATACGCAATCTGTCTTGCTCGAGCACGTTCACTCAGAGCCAGGTGTAAACCAACCACTGTCAAGTTTTGTTCACCGCCACCACCATCTGTGGTCAATATTCTCGAGTCAGTCGCACGTAACGCATGTGCTTGCAACTGATAACGCGCGATAATAGCGCCTCGCCCCCTAAGACCGGGTAGTCGGTGGTTCTCGATACGGTTTGGCAAGAAACGCGAGAGTAAGCCATTGCTGAATTGGCCAAAACGGCCCATATCTCGATTCAGTTGCTGATGCGAAAACTCAAAGCCAGCCGCATCAGCTAAGTAACTGAGTTGATTAACAAAACCACTACGAATACTGCCACAATCCACTTCCTGGAGCATGACAATATCAAAGTCAGCAATCGTCTCAGCGATGCGCATCAAATGCGCACGATCGGCCATCGGTACGATTTGACGAATGCCATTTCGAACATAATCCACATAGCCACTCGCCGGTAAACCCGCTTGAATGTTAAAACTCAATATTTTTATAGGTCTATTCGGAAGTGGTGTCGCTGTGAACGAAGATTGCTCATATTGAGTGTGCAGCTGCCCTTGGCTTTTCTGCAATACCCTTTCGAGGCTAGCCCACTTTTGCATCTGCATCAGGAACGGCCTCGCCGTTTCAATACCATTCTGAACTGATCGCCACACAGCTACACCCTGAGACAACGGCTACCGTTTACGTATCTAGCACAACACATGCGCATTTTGACCCATCGAGACAGGCATACCGACTCACCCACATCGATTAAGGTATAGTCAAATATTACACGCAAATTCAAGATTCAAAAAGTCGCTGTTCTCAGGCGTGTCTGTTCTCACACGTATATCACCCACCGCACAAAAAAATCATAAACAAATCAGACTTTACAGTGGGTTACTTTTAATACCATACCATCAAACTTGCAGCAACATCAATGTAAACCCGAAACGTAATTTGAAACCGCCGCAATCTCATCATCCGTCAAGCCTTCCGTAACGCCTTGCATGATCTTTTTGTCACCATCGTTTTCTCTATAGGCATTTTTGGTTTTGTCATCTTGTCGAGCGGCAGCTCGGAATGCCATGAGTTGCTTAGCTGTGTATTGAGGATGCTGACCACTGAGCGCTGGAAAACCAGCGGATGGCACCCCTTTGCCTTGAGGTCCATGACAAGCAATGCACGCGGGCACACCTCGAGCCACAACCCCACTGCGATAGACCTTCTCTCCGAGATCCTTCAGATCAGGATTCACCGCGCTGAGCGTCACAGATCGCTCCGAAAAGTATATCGATAAATCAGCCATATCTTGCTCTGAGAGATTGGCCACAATCGGAGCCATCTCCGGTACCGAGCGAGCGCCTGATTTAATATCATGAAGCTGCTTAAAAATATACCGCGGGTTCTGCTCGGCCAATTTCGGCCAATTCGCAACTTCAGAATTACCACCTTGACCGTGACAGGCGGCGCACACAGCCGCTTTTGCTTTCCCCGCTGTCGCATCACCATCATCAGCACGGACTGGCTCAGCCAGGGCTATTTCTCCACCACCGGCCAACAACATCGCCATCAAAGCCAAAGCCTTAACCGGTCGACGAAAGCCCATCAATACGTGCATGCTGCGATCAACAGTAAAACAAGAACGCATCATCACTTTTATTGCGGATTGTATTGCGGATTGCTCGATACGAGGGACGCCAATTTTCCCCATTTGTAAGCCTCCAAAAATCGCTCATTACATTCGTATTGCCAACACTTTCACGATAACGGCAGCGGCACAGCGATCAACTTTCGTCTGCCCCCTACCCTCAAATTCAGCGCCTGGAAATCGTCTGCGCCACCAACAATCGGGTCCACTCCCGCTATCCACTGCAAACACAGAACAGGCCCAGGTCGCGAAGGATACAGGAGTTTATGTCATAAGGCCAAAATGCAAAAGCTCAAGCAAGACAGGAGGCCATAGCAGCAACTATCTACTTTCAATTCAATGCGACTGTCACATCGGCATGTTCTTCGGCAGCATATACTGAATAGCATTGATAAATTCACTTTGAGTGCAATCTGAACAACCACCTTGAGGCGGCATGGCGTTTAATCCCTCAACCACACTAGCCAGCAGCGCATCCATCCCTTTATTGGTGACACGTTGCACCCACTCTTGATCACCCTTGACGGGCGCACCCGCCAGTCCAGATTGATGACACAGTTTACAGAAGCTTTCGTACACTTCTTGACCCGTCCTTTCTTGGGCCCAACAAGAAGTCGTAACAGAAACACCCATGACAAGCGCAACAGCAGTGAAGCGAATACGCGAATTACGTGTTCTCATGAACAGTCCCCTAATTCAACACCAAAGCATCAGTCCCGACCACGAATTTGATACCAACCTGAGGCAAAACGAGCGCCTCACCATCAAGACTGGTACAATCCCGTACTTCCGAAACCAACACACCTCTACTCGCTACACCATCCATTGTGAGCGATTAGCGCGAAGGTTATACACGATGGCTAGACTTGGCCTCAACAACCACATCGTGGAAATGAGTCCCTGCCTACCCTCGCAGTATATGCTTTCTCAACACACAGTAAAGGCAAGTGGCCCTTAATCAAGGGACCCATGCCGGGATAACCGGGAACATGATGTCATACCCTCTCTTCGATTCAAACGTAGAAAAAAGGTTCCGGCACGCACAGTTTATAACCAGCGCAACCTGCTTAGCGCAATGTCCAGCCAGCGCATCCGCTGAAATCGCCTTTGTGGGACGTTCTAATGTTGGAAAATCAAGCGTTATCAATGCGCTGTGCCATCAAAAGCGACTCGCCAAAACCAGCAAAACACCCGGTCGAACTCAATTGATCAATTTCTTTCAAGCTGGCGACAATTTTTTCCTGATTGATTTACCCGGATACGGATATGCCAGCGTATCGCGTGAGAAACAACACCTTTGGCAAAAAGAAATCACGCGCTTCTTGACCGAACGGCAAAGTCTGAGCGCTTTGGTGTTGATTATCGACATCCGCCACCTGCTCAAAGACTCCGACAAAGTACTGCTTTACATGGCTGACAGTTTGGCGCTTCCTGTACACATTTTGCTGAACAAAGCAGACAAATTATCACGCAATCAGGCTAATCAGACTTTATTCAAACTGCGCCAAACGATCACAGCAGAACAACACAAGCTCATCACTCCCGAAAGGGATGATGAACCTTCCCCTTTTACCCTGCAAACCTTTTCAGCCACAACTCGACAAGGTCTGGATACGTTTTATCAGCACGTGGCAAGCCACTGGCTTCCCGCCGAAGACCCGCAATCCGAAGCCACTGCGACTCACAACACACCCCTCATCAGCGGATCGGTAAACAGTGATGCCAAAAATTGCACTAAATAAAGCGACTTCCACGGTGATAAAAGCGCAAAATTTTGCGGCCATCAATGTGCTTCTGCCCAATGCCGACCATGACCCGCATCAACCAATAACGGCACCGTGAGTGACATCACGTTTGACATGCGCTCGGGCACAACCGCCAACACCGTATCCAGCTCAGCAATCGGCACTTCCAGCACCAACTCATCGTGCACTTGAAGGATCATGCGTGAACCCATTTTTTCCTGCTGTAACCACGCTTGCACATCAATCATGGCCAATTTGATGATGTCGGCCGCTGTCCCTTGCATGGGCGCGTTAATGGCCGCGCGTTCGGCGGCTTGTTGCAACATTTTATTTTTGGCATTGATATCCGCCAAATACAAACGACGCCCCGACAAGGTTCGCACAAACCCATGTTCATGAGCATCAGAACGCGCGGAATCCATATAACGCTTAACCCCCGGATACCGCGCAAAATACGTATCAATGTAATCCTGCGCAACCGAACGACCGATGCCCAGTTGGCGCGCCAAACCATATGCAGACATGCCGTAAATCAAACCAAAATTGATCGCTTTGGCATCACGTCGCTGATCGTCCGTCACCGCCGCAGGCGTGACGCCAAACACCTCAGCGGCCGTGGCGCGATGAATGTCCTCACCGCGCGTAAAAGCGTCCAACAAACCCGCATCTTCGGATAAATGCGCCATGATGCGCAGTTCAATTTGAGAATAATCACAGGCCACCAGCACGTGATTCTCGGGTGCAATAAACGCACTGCGAATTTGACGTCCAGCTTCTGTGCGAATTGGAATATTCTGCAAATTCGGATCGGACGATGACAAGCGGCCCGTCGCCGTCACCGCCTGATGGTACGACGTGTGAACCCGCCCCGTCGTGGGATTAATTAAAACCGGCAATTTATCGGTATAAGTGGATTTTAATTTTGCTAGACTGCGGTACTCTAATATTTGCTTCGGTAAGGGGTAATCCAGCGCCAACTCTTGTAAAACGGGTTCGGCCGTTGACGGTGCACCTTTCGGTGTTTTCTTAATCACAGGGAGTTTCAACTTTTCAAACAACACTTCGCCCAATTGCTTCGTGGAATCAATATTAAACTCTTCTCCTGCTATATCATGAATTTGCGCACGCAGCACGTTCAGCCGGTCAAACAGCACGCCGCTTTGCGCCCGCAAGGCCTCCGCATCCAATAAAGCGCCAGCACGCTCCATCGTGGACAACACCCGCACCAGGGGCATTTCAATGCACTCAAAGACCGCATTCAGCTCCGCTTCACGGCTCAGTTTCGGGCGTAACACATCGTGCAGCCGGAATGTAATGTCTGCGTCTTCGGCCGCGTAGTACGCGGCTTGATCAAGCGGCACATAATCAAAAGTGATTTGCTTCGCACCTTTGCCCGCAATGTCTTCAAATTTCACAGTTTTTATATCGAGATACTTTGCGGCCAACGAATCCATATCGTGTCGCGTTCCGGTGGACTGCCACACATACGATTCCAGCATCGTATCCGCTCGGACCCCGGCTAAATCAATGTCATAACGCGCCAAGATACTCATATCAAATTTAATATTTTGTCCAATTTTGCCTCGCTCTGGGTTTTCTAAAATTGGTCGCAGGCGCGCCAACGTTTCCACTAAATCCAGTTGTGGTATTTCCGCTGCCCCTTTGTGAGCCAGTGGAATATAGCAAGCTTGCCCCGTCGCAACCGCGAACGACAAACCCACTAAATCCACCGACATGTAATCCAAACCCGTGGTTTCCGTATCCATCGCAAACGCGTCAACGCCATTTAATCGCGTTATCCACGCATCCAATTGGCGTGCCGTCGTCACCACTTCATAATCCACCTCCGGGGTTTCGCTCGACGGGACAGCGCCTTGATCCAACTCGTCGCGCCAAGCCCGAAACGCCAATTTGTCATAGTACTGGCGCAGCAATTCCACATCCGGTTCACGCAACCGTAACGCATCCAGATTCTGTGAAAGCGTCTCAAATCCCATCGTATTCGTCAGGTTCACCGCGCAATCAATGGTGACCAAATGACGCGACAATTTCAGTTGATCCGCGTGCTCAGCAATTTTTTTGGGTAGCCCTTTTCCGCCTCGAATCCCTAAACCCACTACTGCTTCCGGTTCGGATAACACGTGATCCAAGTTACGATAATAGTCCAGTAACGCACGCGCGGTTTTCTCACCCACGCCCGGCAGTCCCGGTACGTTATCCGATTTATCCCCTAATAATGCCAAATAATCGATGATTTTATTCGGTGGCACGCCATATTTTTCCATGACGCCCGCCGCGTCCAATCGCTCGTCTTTCATGGTATTGATCAAAGCAATCCGTTCATTGACCAATTGCGCCATGTCTTTATCACCCGTCGAGATCAAGACGTCTTCATCGTCTTGCGTCACGCGTTGCGCTAAGGTGCCGATGACATCATCCGCTTCAACACCGGGCTGAACCACAATGGGAATCCCCATGGCGCGCACCAGTTCATGCAATGGCTCAATTTGAGCGGCTAATTCTTCTGGCATGGGTGGACGATGCGCTTTATAAGCGGCGTACAAATCATGCCGAAATGTTTTTCCTTTCGCATCAAACACCACCACCATATAGACTGGTCTATAAGATTCGATTAATTTCCGCAACATGCTCACCACACCTTTAATGGCGCCAGTTGGTTGTCCATCCGGCGTGGACAAGGGCGGTAACGCATGGAATGCACGGAATAAATACGACGATCCATCCACTAATATCACCGGTGATTTTGATGCATCACCGGTACGATTTTTCGTCATTTCACTGCCCACATCATTCACCATACACGCCACCCTCTCGCCGTTACATCTTGCATTTATATAAAAACCGTATTCTGCTAAATGGTATCCTAGTCAACCGCATCCTTGCGCTTAGTCTAACGTAGATACCGATCTCAGATATCGATATAATTCATTCAAACGTTTAACTGCGCCGCGTTATCAGGATGCGTTGCACAACAACCCCATCATAACAAACCCGTTAGGTAAAATATGGCAACGTATACCGAACTCGATGAGCGCAGCATCCAAGCGTGCTTAGATCTCACCGCCCTGGGAACACTCAAGTCATTCCGCAAACCCAATCATGGCATCGAGAATACGAACTATCTATTAGAAGTTGAAGACAATAACGGTAAACCCGTTTCTTGTGTCCTGACCATTTACGAAGGTTTGTCCAAACACCAAATACGTATTTACACGGCTTGCTTAAAACAATGGGGCCGCATCCTGCCTGTGCCCCTCCCGCTGCAAGACGAACCCAAATCCGTTCCCAATTTCCCAGAAAAAGACTTTGTGATTGCTTCCAAATTAGAAGGCGAACATTTACTGCAACCCAGTGTGGACCAATGCGCGCAAATGGGACACTTTCTAGCTCACTTTCACTGCACCGCTCTCAATACGCCACTCACATTAACGAACCCCCGAGGCATACCCTGGGCGCTGGCATACGAACCCAGCGCACTCTTGTGTACCGCGCCAGACAGAGCGCTGTTTAAACAATGCCAGCACGCTATTCAACACTTACCCAAACAACTGGAAATCTGTCCACAAGGCTGGATACACGCTGATTTGTTTCCAGACAACGCCTTATTTATCCACGATAAACTGTGCGGCGTTATTGATTTTAATAACGCGTGTACCGACAACTTTTTGCTGGATCTGTGTATCACACTGAATGCGTGGAGTTCACTGGGCATCGATGCATCCTGTGATGCGCGCTTCAGCGCTATGCTCAACGCCTACACCGCCGTACGCCCACTGACCGAAGTAGAGCAACAGCACCTACACGCCACACTACTCGCCGCCGCGATACGCTTCTGGGCTTCCCGTATCGATTTCGTGCTGGAAACCGGCGGGAAACCCGGAAAAGAACCGGAGGAATACCGCCGAATAGCGGAGTCACACCTCAGCCAGATCAGGAGTTAACATAAGAAATATTAGAAAGAAACAGCCACATTCACTACGACACCCAAAGCACTTTCATTCGTACCGCCTTCTTGGGTGCCGTAATCTTCATCAAAAAAGAACTCCGCTCCCAAATCAACAATATCATCTAACATCGTTCGATACCCGATTGACAGTCGGGTCTCAGGCAATAATAAAAACCTCGCATCATCCGTTCGCTGGATCGCGCCCACAATACTGGCTTCCCCGGCGGCCGAAAACACCGCTTCCAGGTGCAAGGCGCTGGGTTCAAAAGACTGATTATTAAACTGCGTATCATCTAAAGCCCTGAGGTATTCGCCATACAACGCAATACCACCCACATCAACACTACCGTAAACGCTCAGCGCACTGACTAAATCCGGCACACTCGCTCCCACACTTTCGCTGATCCCATCCGAATCCGCCAGGTTATTCATAAAATCCACACCCCATGATAAGGTGCCGGCATCACCAGCAACACGCACACCAAAACTGTTGGCCGTATCTCCTGTCTCACTGGCTTCAGAAACATCACCATTGAACACATAACCCGTAACCTTCACCGTGCCCGCGTTATAATCAGCTAACAATGCCGTTTCGATACTTTCACCCAACTCTAAAGTAAAGGGATCGTTCACTAATGCCGTTTCATAACGGCCAAAAGGAATGTACACCTGCCCTGCGGAGACGGTGAACACATCACTGAGGGCTAAATGTAAAACCGCAATATCAACACCAAAATCCGTTTCATCTTCTTCATACAGAAAACCCACTTCCGCCATCAATCGTTCAGATAAGGTAACGCCGATACCTAGCTCAAGCGCCGCAACGGTCACATCTTCATAATCAAAATCAGAAGTGTATCCATCATACGCAATTGCTTCAATTTCCAACGTTCCCCCAAACTCAAGGTGCTGAGGCCACACAGTTTCAGCTTGCCCGGATGCAGACGCCACACCCAAAGCCAAGGCAGCGAACGCCACAAGCGCCTGATTGGTTTTCTGATTTTTAGATTTACGCATCGCTCAATGCTCCTTTTATCTTCACGTATGTCGTTCTTATAGAACTTTTACAACTTCGCACCGTTCTTTAGGTCTGACTGTTCACACACACCACATATAACGCGTGAATATTGCATAAAATCCGCGCCAAGTGTACTGAATACTCTCGTTTTTTTCATCAACGAAACCATAGCCTTTCCATCATTCATTCTCATCCGACAGACACCCATAAAGATCAGTTAAAACGCCGTTTAAAAAAGACGTATAGCTTGTGATGATTGGTTTTTGCCATGCCGTATGCCCCATTGGGTCAATGACCTGCATACGAGTCGGCACCGAAAATAAAGTAGGCGGTATTGCGATTTTTTCACCCGGCAGCACCACAACACAGCGTGTCTCATGCCGTTGCGCCTGCTCCCGTACGCGCATCATGTCTCGTAGACCAATCGCAACATCATGGTGTGTGGTCAAAGCGCCAATGGGCTCAAGGTCAAAGGCTCGCGCTAATCCATCGAACGCCGCGTGCGATTGCAGAAACGAACGATTTGTGAGTGTTTTAAACCGGTGCCGCCACCTGGATTCAAGCGCCATCGTGTCATGCACAAAGCGAGCGTGTGCGTCCACAATATCGGCGCGCTCAGTCGAAACACGCGGATACCTCAGTAACCATTCATCCAATAACTGCTGCGCCCATTGCCGCACATCAGCGGGTATCAACCACGCATGGCTGTGCTCAGACTCCGTCCAATCCGAGCTCTTATTGTGCACGCGCTGCGGCGCTGAATTATCGGTCGACTGGTTTTCTGAAAGCGATTCCACGTTCAAACGTGTAACGATCATCGCTGGGTTAACATCTTGCAAACGCTTGATCACCGGAATCAATTGCGGTTCACTATCAGGACCAAGCCAAATCAACCAATCCACCTTGGTCCAACGGCTCACGGTTTCCGGCGTAACATTCGGCGCATGATAGTTCACCTGTTCCGACATAGTCGAAACCGAATCCAAGTCCACGCCAAACAATTCTCGGACCAACAAACCAAGTGGAGCCACACTGGTCAGAACTCGTACTCGCTCTTGAGTCTGGGTTTTTTCTTGAGCTCGAGTTGTTTTGTGGGCTTGGGTTGTTTTGTGAGCTTGACTAGTAAGTTGTGACGGTGGCGTTGTAGCCCATGTCGTTGCAGCCTGACCGAGAAATGCGCTCAGCAGCAGTACTCCCCACCCCTTCCGCACCAGACACCCCCACTCGAGATTCACGTTCTCAGACAC
>JARRRL010000007.1:0-19658 GCA_037380725.1 Gammaproteobacteria bacterium
GTGTTGCCCCGGGTTAGCCCCCCAACCAATCAAGGTACGACTCACCTGGGCTAATGGCGTCTGTTGTGGAATGGAATCGAATGTGCTTAAGGTATAACTATATTGGCGCGACTCTCCAGCACGAAACGGCTGTTTTGGCACCCAATACGCGGTAATATTATCGTTCGTCTCTGTATCTGTGGGAATTTCAACCAACTCCACAAAGCCCTCACCCCACTCCCCTTGCGGTTCCACCCACAGGCTGGGTCGATTTTGGTAATGTGACTCCACATCAAGATAATGATCAAAATCTCGATCCCGTTGCACCAATCCAAAACCACGGGGATTGTGATCGTGCAGAGACGTGACTTGCAAGCTCCTGGGATTTGTGATGGGTCGCCAGATCCATTTATCCGATGAGGTGTGCATCAATAATCCATCGGAATCATGCACTTCATGTCGGAAATCATCTCGGGCCTGCAAGGCGGCCTCACCAAAGAAAAACATACTGGTCAAGGGAGCCAAACCGATTTTTTTGATATCGGTGCGGGAAAACAGTTGTACATCAACGTGCGCCCTCGTGGCCACATCAGTGCTCAACTCAAAGCGATAAAGACCCGTTACGGAAGGACTGTCCAGCAGCGCATAAATGATCAATGTCGCACAATCCGGTGCGGGTTTTACCAACCAAAAATCACTGAAACGCGGAAACTCTTCCCCACTTGATTCAGCCGTATTGATGGCCAAGCCACGCGCGGATAGGCCATAAACCTGACCAGGACCAACCAAACGAAAGTAAGAGGCGCCCAGAAATACGGCAATTTCATCTTTATAAGTCTTTGTATTTACTGGAAAATGAACCCTAAACCCCGAATAACTCAGCTCAGTGTCTTCCGCTTCAAGGCGTTGCTGCAGAGAAGCGTTACCATAAGTGAAATCACGCACATCGACGTTTAACTCACGGATAAGCCCCGCTTGATCCATAGCCCGTAGGCCAATCATCTCGCTATACAAAAAACCCGGATGAAAAAATTGAATTTCAAATAAGCCTTGATGACGCCAGAACGATTTTTCCGCATCAAAACGGATACTGCGATATTCGTCATAGTTCAGCTTTTTCAAAACATCCGAGGCAACCCTTGCGGTAGGCTGATACGCTTGTTGAGACAATTGCTTTGCTTTTTTAACTAAGCGATTCATCAGCTCAACTTGAGGATCAGGCTTGGGTTGATTCACTTCAGTTTGATTCGCCTCACCTTGATTCGCCTCGGCTTGATTCGCCTCACCTTGATTCGCCTCACCTTGATTCGCCTCGGCTTGATTCACCTCGGCTTGATTCGCTTCAGCTTGACTGAATGCAGATTGACAAATCACCAGCAAAACCCACAGCGAGCACCCAGCAAATAAAAGCCTGGATGCATTAAGCGGAGACAACGGGCGTGTTAACGACGAACACTTAAATCTGGGCATATTTTTCCGTACTCAAGCATAATCGATGATCACAATCAAGATTGACAATGTTTACTAAGACAGCATAACAGGCAAGGAAATCCCAGCAACTGCGCAATTTGTGACGGAAATCCTATTTTTGTGATTTAACAAACCGAATAAAGCCCTGGAGACTCAGCCAGTATTCAGTTTGTGTAAGGTTTATTCGAAACCCCAAACCTATCATTGTTCATATTTTGCTCGGTTTTGGCGCCGCTGAGTCTTAGCCTCACACATTTACTCAACAGTCATTCTAGAAATAATTTAATTTCTCATGATGTGATTTTAGCAACAAAGTGGGATCACCCGAAACCAGGAATTCAAACAAAAAAAGGATCTGGCACACAGCAAGCTGTCGCTTAGGGACGAATCACCCACGACGGAACCTGTTGTGCCTGCAGAAAGGGTTCTGCCGCTCGACCGTGCAGCATCGCAAAAGTTGAAAGCATGCCCGCTTGCGTGCACGTGTCTGAAAAAGTGGTTACTGACAACGGCGCGTCTTCAACAGGATAACCCGTTTTGGGATTGAGGATGTGACCGTAAATTCGGTCATTGATGCGGCAGTATCGATGTGTACTGCCACTGGTTGCCAGGGCACCATTATACAAGCTCACGGATTGCGCCGCTTGGCCATGAGCGTGAGGCTGCTCAATGCCAACGGTCCACGGTTCGTATCGCTGCGAATCACTCGTATAAACCGCTAGGTCACCACCAAAATTGACAAGAATTTGATCTAAATCTCGATCTTTCAAATACAGCGCAACGCGATCAACTGCATATTCTTTCGCGATACCACCAAAATCAATTTCCATCTGAGGCGGTAGCTGAAACCACGGTGCCTCCCAATACACGCGATCCCAACCGATGCACGACAACACATCTTGTATTGCGCTCTCGTCAGGCTCCAACGTCGTACTGTTCCCATCAAAACGCCAAAACCGACGCAACACGCCAGACGTAATGTCAAAAAGACCAGAAGAAGCACGATAGCAATGATCGGCGTAATCCAACAGCCTGTGCGTCTCTTCATCGACCTGAACACGCGTGGCGCTATTCATCTGGCTTACCAGATTATCACAGCGATAACGGCTGTATTTCTTTTCGATTCGAGACGCTTCATGATAACAGTCAACCAGAAGCTGGCGAGACCGTTCAGGCGGTAAAACCGACCTAATCTGAATTTCACAGGGGCTACCCATCGCGAAAAACAATGCTTGGTAGCCCGCTTGGATCGGTGTGATCGTCAACTTCTGTGAAGAAAGGACGTCACCGTCACCCGCCTTCACCATTCAAACGCATAACCAGCTTGGAAAATAACCGATGACAGCGTCGGAAAGACATCTTGATCTTTCGCCGCCCCAACGAGACCGTCGGGCGAACTTTCACCACTTTGTTGATACCACTCAAGTCGAAGGTGCCACTCACTGCCCGACGCCATACGGTGCGCGTATTTAGCGCCAAACGTAATAGCGCTGAAATCAGCCAAACGCAGATCCGCACTGGCGAATTCTGGCAATGTGTTATTGGTCACATCACTGTTTAACAAGGCAGGTCGATAAAACTCTGCTTCCGACTGCTGGTAGTACCTAAAATGCGGTTCCAGGTACTGATTCGGCGCAAAACGCCACTGGTATCGCGTATCAATCGTGTGAGAGCGGATGTCCCAATCATCCCAGAGATAGCGATAAGACACATCGAACATATCGCGATCAAAACGGTACTTCGTGCGCCAATACACTGATTGTTTCGTACGCTTATCGGGGCGATTCTCGTACAGATTCGTATAACGATTAACCCCCGTCGATGATACAAGTAGGCCCGTCGCATCATCAATGACAGACAATATTTTATACGGATCGGTTAAATACCCATCTGCCTGAGAAACAGAATAGTTAAACTGCATCAAGGTCCGCTTATTCACAACTTGCGTAATGCCAATCAAGGTGTCCACGACGGTCTTATCGTCGTCTTCCGCCTGCCGTGTCGGAGTACTGTTAGCCGGCTGCATCTCGGCAAACGCGACGGGCACGCCGCCTTCCGGATTTATGGTGTCCGATTCGAAGCCCAGACCAAGGTTAAGCGTGGTGTTGCGTTGATTAAAATCTTTGGATAAGTTGCCGTTCAAACCCAATGACCTGAAATCATGCTCGGCGGAAACATTCACGCCAACACCACCTTTTAGCGTGGACGTCAAGGGCTGTAACCAACCCGCCGAAAAGGCCACTCGCGTGTCCTTAAAGGTATCGTCAATCGGTAATTCATCCGGTTGTATCGTATAACTGCCCTGACCTGAAGGTCGAGTGAACGTTTGCACATTATCACTCGACAGCGCGCCGGTGGGCGTTGCGCCCGTCAGTGAATCCAGCACCAACTTAGCGTTAAATACCCGGTCTTCACCAAACTCTTTTTTTGCGCTCACAACGGGCTCAAACGCCGAAACACGCGAGTCGCTCTCTGAGTAAACCAAACCCGCCGTCTCGATCTTCCAAGGGCCAGGCTCTTCAGCAACAGATGGCGCGGCAACCGAAAGCCCCAGCAACGCCGCCGTTGCAAAAGTCAATTCCTGTTTAAATCCATTCGATTTCCGCGCACTCGTCACGCCAGAAAAATCTGTAATCGTAATCAGTTGCATCCGCATCCTCCACCACCAAAGCTCCGACCACCACTAGATGCCTCTTTACTGAAGTAAATGTGATCATCTAAAGCTTCATCTATGTGATTAGCATCCAAAGCCATGTCGGGTTTAGCCAGTAAACCTTTTTCCCAAGGCTCAACATGAGTCGCGCAGGCCACCAATGAAAAACAAGTAGCCAGCGCGAATAAAAACGCCGCGTATTTTTTTACCATCGTCTTCATTCCAATCGTATATATTACATGATCCATTCAAGAGCAAGCACTCAAGTACCTCGACAAGTGTAACTCAAGGAGTATAGCAAAGCAGACCATCAACATCGGGCGCTCAGCAGTGCATCCCGACGCGCAGCAGCACGTCCTGAATAGTACCACAAGCTTCTGTTTTGAAAAACCAAACCGCATCCGCACGCACATCAATACTTTTGAGCAATACTCGAAAGCAATACTCTCGAAAGCAATGCCCTAAAACGTGGATAAAATGTGGCCAAAAAACGATCAGGCTCAACATCTATTCTGACAAATCCTCTCTGAGAAACACGGCTGACCAGTCCTGGAACCCTATGTCAATGGTTTCGGAACCAACCACAACGCTTGATGAGGTTTCAGCAGGAAATGATCGCCCTGTGTAGCCGTTCCCTGAATAACATCAAATTGGAACGATTCACAAGAAAATGAATAATCAGAACGGCTTGCTGTGTTATGGCATCGACGAGATGGCGGCAAATAAGGGTGTAGTTTTTTTAAATCAATCGCCTGTGAGGTTTCAGCATAATTTCCGATCACCAGGCATTGCGCTGAACCGAATTGGCGCATATACACCAGCAAACTCAAATTGTCAGCATCAAGTAAAATCATTGCTTTCCCAGAGAAAGCGGTGTTTAATTTTCGAGCACGCAATAAATTAATGTCATTTTCCAAAATCGCTTCAGACGCTTTTTTATGCAGGGGATCTCGAATCACAGCGAGTTTGTCGTAGGGGATTCGATGCACATCACGACTGTCTTCGGTGGTGTGTGGGTTGTTAGTACTGCCCACATGATCTCCTCCTACTAGATTTACCAACGGAATGCCTGGTAAAGCATATCGAATAGCTTTGGAAAGGTTAATGCGTGCAATCGCTTGATCAACAGCTGCAACATCATGGTGCTCCAGCGCGTGCTCCAAACCTAATAAAGAAGCAAGTGTACCTGAAAACTGACCCAGCTCAGCGTCGCTCAGAAAAGAAAATCCCCTTGCGTAGGAACCATCATGACAATCCGTAAAAAACCGATGCATTCGAGTGTTAAATTCTGGTTTATTGATCTTATTCTCCAGAGCAACCACATCGTCCAACTGCATGAAAATTTCATCGTGCGTTCTACCGGCGTTCAACCACACCCCTTCCACCTCAGGCTCTTGAACAAAATAATAAAGACTGTCCCGAAGCAGCGTCACATCCTGCGCTGCTATTGCAGGTAGATTGTTTGTTGAAATAGCAGTATTGTAGGACATTTCGCATCGATTTTTAGCTAAAAATGGCAGAATCATACTGGGCATATTAATGGATTCAGCTAATATAAATTTGCTGGGCGCCACGATTTCCATCGCCGCACGCAGCGCTTCCATAAGATGAAATACTTCAGGAAGGTTAATAGACTCAGTACCTAAACGTTTAAACATAACCGGCGCAGCGTCAATACGCACATCAGCACCGGCCTTGGCCAAAAAGAATATGTCGCTGAATAGTTTTGCAGCCACAAGCGGGTTTCTCCAATTTAAGTCTTTCTGAGAGTTCTTAAATCTGTTCATGCAATACTTGCCGCTGTCATTGTCGTAGGTAAAGTTGCCGGCTCTCAGCAATGGAAAAAACGGAAACATGTGTTCATCAAACTTTTTACGCATTGCATCATCAACGGAAATATAAAAATTTTTATATTTTTCAACACCCGCCTTCCAGTTCTTATAATATTTACTTTGCTCAGAAGTATGATTGATGGTAAAATCAGCAATGACGCGAATGTCTTCTTTCAGAAATCGTTGAAAAATCTGCGCCAAAGTGGGTGAATGACTTTCCCCTGAAAGAAAACCCAAGCGCGGATTGACCGCTCTATGGCTATTTATGGCGTACCCCCCGTCGTCGTCAATCGGATTTCCCTCCGAATCAAGCCCCTTCGGACCAGGATATAAGGTTGGTAGAACATGCACCATATCGATATTCAATATTTTAATCTTTTCTATAAATTGCTCCAGATTACTTAGGGAACCGCAGGTTATGTCTAAATAAGCCGTAGCGCAAACACGCTCATTAGACTCCAGATAGGTCTGCTTGCTGACTTCATTCTGAGCTTCATTTTGAGATTTTCTGTGATAAATCAACGCATCCGAAGGCGTCAATGCAGCTTTAATTATTTTAGGTATAATCGCCTCTAGGGCATCCTCGATACGGTAAGAGGTTCCATAAACTTCATCCAATGAGTTTCCATAAATTTTATTCAAGCTATTGACCAAATATTGATTGTGTTTCTGAAAACGCGTTTCAATTTTCTGTTTTAACGCAGAATCGGCATCTCTGGCTTGCATTTCACGCCTAAAAATAGCCTCGGCTAACTGAATTTCAGTGTTGGCATTCGCCGCTTTTGTGATCTCGAGCTTTGAAAAAGGTGCTGCTTCACGAAAGTCTGCGTAACCCGTCGGCACAAGGGATTTACCACCATGGACGGGAGTAATGCCATCAGGTGGAATGCCATCCAGTTTAGCAGTCATTTGCTTATTATCTGCCATGGCACGCGTGAAGGGTGCAGGGTGACTGAAGGAGCTTATCGGATTCATAGCGTTTATTACCTTGTGAGGTTGAATCCAGTGTGATCTCAGAGTAAGCGCATTTCACATTCAGTTGCTACAGTACTTTCATTTTTCTATTGATGTGCGTTTTTAAATGCTAAAAACACTTACCACTATTGATCTTCCTGAATTAGGTTATTTTTATGTTTGTGTTAATATCAATAAAATTTTCCAGAAACGTTTGAACAGATGATCGCTAATTGGGAAGTTTAAATTTAGGATTCAGTCGCTTTCCGCCACCCAAAACCATTTCGATCTGCACACCAGTCCTTTCAAGATGAAAATTCAACCAATATAATCACCAATAATTTAATGTGTATAAAAATTTGCTCGTTATTGAATATAAAATATTCTTATCGGCAGAATAGCTTAGGAAGTTTCTGACCATTGAGGATATGACTATCATGATAAACGAACTGCTAGATCGCTTTACCAAGCCCTATCGGATTCCCTCTCGCTCTACGAGCATTGATCGAGCATCTATTGTTACCAGAGAAACTCAATCAATGGCTTGATCTCAATTCAGATAAACAATATACCCGAAAATTACTGTTTTCAACCCTGTATGATTTGATGAGTTTGGTGGTCTTTCAAGTGTTTTTCAGCCTCAATGCCGCCTATAAGATCCAGACGAAAACAGCCTCGATATCCTTGACTTCAATATACAATAAACTCAATGGGTTCGAGCCAAAAATGGCGGCAGCCTTAGCGCGTAATACGAGCGAATAAATGACAGAGATCAAAGATGGGTTAGCGGCACCTCGCTGTTGCCAGCGCTATCACGTTAAACGGATGTGTTTCCTTGTGAAGACAGCCATGCTCAAAAACGCTCGCTGTTGAACGAGGTATTACCGACGGTGAAAGCCGGTAAGGTATGGGTAGCAAATCGGAGTTTTTGCGTTCAGGATTTTCTCTCAGGGATAGCGTCAGCAAGGGGATTCGTGATACGTCGGCATAAGAAACTACCCATGGAAGTCCTTGGAGAGAAAAGACAGCTTCAATTTAATTCAACATTCGGCGTTCAAGACCTATCGCTTTCCGATTGCTCGACTTCACCGCTGAACTGAACCCGACAAAGGTACACATGCCTCATCGAAGGCCATCAATCTGATCGCTTATTATCCAATAATAAACAGAACTTGTACTATCTCCGTAATACTACCCTCCATGGCACCCTCCGTGACACCCTTATTTAAATCGGTGTTAAATCTGATTAGACCTTGATATTACTCAAGCGTATGTTTAGAATCCTGTGGCCAATCATGTGTACCAATGTCGATTGTTTATTCTTCGCTTGATGAATGACATGTAGATGTGAGAGATGTATGCACTGGAAGAATCCCAGGCTCCCCTACCAACACTTTACCCCCTTCACTTGAATGCCCAAAGAATGCCCAAACAGGATACGTTGCGGACTCTTTTTATTAAGGAAAAAAGCATGGAAAATAAACGCGTCATAAACCCAAAAAAGCTGGCCGAGCGCTTTCCCGATCGTTTCATCTTTGGTGTCGCAACCGCCTCATTTCAAATTGAAGGCGCCGCCAAAGAAGATGGGCGTAAACCATCCATCTGGGATGCTTTTTGCCATATGCCTGGACGCGTCCACGAACGCCACGATGGTGATGTGGCCTGCGATCACTATCATCGCTGGGAGGACGACCTCAATTTAATGCAGGAACTCGGCGTTCAAGCCTATCGATTTTCCATTGCTTGGCCCCGCATTATTCCAGATGGCCGAGGCGCGATGAATCCAAAGGGATTGGATTTCTATGATCGCTTGCTCGACGGTCTCCAAGCACGCGGCATACAAGCCTTTGCCACACTCTATCACTGGGATCTCCCCCTCCTGTTAATGGGCGACGGCGGCTGGACAGCTCGCTCAACCGCCTACGCGTTTCAAGATTATGTGCACGCCGTCATCAATCGCCTCGGGGATCGCCTCGATGCGGTGGCCACCTTCAACGAGCCATGGTGTTCCGTCATTTTATCGCATCTACATGGTGTCCATGCGCCCGGCGAGAGCAACATGCAGGCCACCCTCCACGCTGCCCATTACACCAATTTAGCACACGGTCTAGGTGTTCAGGCCATACGCGCCACCGCACCAAAATTACCAATCGGTATTGTCTACAACCCCCTGCCAGTTGTTGCCAATTCAGATTGTGAATCTGACCACGCCGCCGCTCAGCGCTCAGAAGATTTCAACAACGGTCTCTTTTTCGGTCCTGTCTTTAAGGGAGCGTATCCTGACAGCATTCTCGAGCATCTCGGTGCGCTTATGCCCAAAATTGAAGCCACTGACATGGACATTATTTCGCAAAAGCTTGACTGGTGGGGACTCAATTACTACACCCCCAGTCGCGTTGCGGATGATCCAGAAGCACCTTACCCGTCGTGCAAACCAGGCCAATTCGTCAATGCCGAAATAACCGATATCGGCTGGGAAATCGACGCTTCCTGCTTTATCCGCGTGGTTCGTACGCTTTACAATCAGTATGATTTACCTGAATTTTACATTACCGAAAATGGAGCGTGTTACAACACCGAAGTTGGACCAGACGGTGAAGTGGATGATCAACAGCGCATCGATTACTACGCCGAACACCTGTCCGTCGCCGCCGACATGATCCAGGAAGGTTTTCCATTACGCGGCTATTTTGCCTGGTCACTGATGGATAATTTCGAATGGGCAGAAGGATACAAGATGCGATTTGGCTTGGTTCACGTGGATTTCGAAACCCAAAAACGAACCATCAAAGAAAGTGGCAAATGGTACACGGCGCTCGCGAAAACGTTTTCCCGAACAGCGTGAACAGTGCACGTTCACGCTCGACGGCAGCTCGACGACAATCCACTAACGTATTACACCACACTGCTGAAGCTCAGCATAATATTGCTCAGAAAGCCCCAACTCGTCCAGCAAAACTTCTCGGTTGTGGCTACCGATCTCACCACCAGGCCAGTGAGTCGCGCCGGGCGTATCCTGCAAACGCGGCACCATCGCCGGGATCTCCAAGGTTTTTCCGTTCACCTGTACCGTTTCGAATAGCGAACGGGCCCGATAATGCGGGTCCGCCGCCATATCCTCTACGTTATAAATGGGGCCAGAAGGCACGCGCGCCGCTTCCAAGGTAAGCAAAACCTGTTCCTGGTCCAGCCCGCCACACCACGCATTAATTGCGACATCGATGTCGTTTTCATGCGCTACCCGGCCAGCGTTATGCGCCAAATCCGGATTATTCGCCAAATCCGATCGACCAATGGCTGTCATCAAGCGTTTAAAAATCGAATCGCCATTGCCACCAATTACCACATATTTACCGTCCGCACAGCGATAGGTATTGGTCGGCACAATACCCGTAACCGTCGTACCGGACGGTTCACGAATGACACCCGCTCCCGAATATTCTGGCACCACGCCTTCCATTAAATTAAACATCGACTCAAATAAAGCCACATCCACGACCTGACCGCGCCCTTTTTGTTTCGCATCACCCGCATCACGTGCGTACAACGCCATCACAACGCCCAACGCCGCGTGCAAGCCAGCGACACTATCGCCAATACTTAAATTCGGTCGTACCGGTGCCTCGCCTGGAAAACCATTGACATACCGGAATCCACTGAACGCCTCACACACCGACGCAAAACCAGGCTTATTCGCATATGGCCCCGTTTGTCCATAACCAGAGATACGGCTGTATATTAAGCCAGAATTAAACGCGGAAACCGCTTCCGGTCCGAGTCCCCACTTTTCCATGACACCTGGTCTAAAATTCTCAATCAACACATCGGCGCTTTTCAACAAGCGTTGGACAATTTCACGTCCCGCTTCGGTATTCAAATCCAGTGTCACCGATTTTTTATTGCGTCCAATACTGCGCCACCAAAAGCTGGTCCCCGCTTCCACATGACGCCAACCCCGAAGCGGATCCCCCGTCGGCGCTTCTATTTTAATCACTTCTGCACCAAAATACGCCAACATCGCACCCGCAAACGGACCCGCGATCAACTGCCCCATCTCAATTACCCGCACACCCGCCAAAGGTCCCCGTGACATAACGCCCCTCAAAATTCAAAATCATACGTCAAAATACAGGCCGCCAAAGCACTTCCTGAACAGACCTGATCAGGCTCGCTCAAGATAAGATACTGGTTTTCAAAGCGTACAGCAATCGGGTACACTGACGCTCTTTACCGTACCGGGGAGTGGATATGGATATTGCCGGATGAATACGTCGAGCACCAAACTTGCCAAACCAAAAGTGGGACTTTTCGTGACGTGTCTCGTCGATTTATTTCGTCCCAGCGTTGGCTTTGCTGCCGCAAAATTGATCGAACAGGCGGGTTGTGAGGTGGTAGTACCCAACACGCAAACCTGCTGCGGCCAACCGGCTTACAATTCCGGCGATCGTTCCGACGCCCGTGCATTGGCCACACAAACCATTCACGCCTTTGAACATCTTGATTACGTGGTCGCCCCATCCGGTTCCTGTGCAGCCATGCTCAAAAAACATTACCCCAGTTTGTTTCAAGAAAACGATCCATGGAAAGCACGCGCCAACCGGTTTGCTGAAAAAGTCTTTGAGCTGGTTGCCTTTCTGAGCGACGTCATGAAAATAGAACAAATTGAAAGCGCTTTTTCCGGTACAGTGACGTATCACGACAGCTGCTCAGGCCTGCGCGAGCTGGGGATCAAAGCACAACCGCGTGCACTCTTAAATCGCATTCCCGGCGTCACCACAATAGAAATGAAAAACAGCGAAACCTGCTGCGGTTTTGGTGGCGCGTTTTGCGTTAAATACGCTGATATTTCCAACGCCATCGTTGAAAAGAAAACGCAATGCATCCAACAAACCGGTGCAGACCTCTTGCTGGCGGGTGATCTCGGTTGCCTGATGAACATAGCGGGCAAAATCAAGCGCGAAGGCGGTACAATCACCGTTCGACACATAGCAGAAGTTTTAGCCAATATCCTGGATAAGCCGCCGATAGCAGGAAACTAAACGGTATGCCTCAACCGTACACCACGCCGTTTTTTAGGGAAAACGCCACCCAAGCCATCCACAATGCGCCATTGCAACAGGCCTTACAACACGTGGAAGAAGGTTTTATCGCTAAACGGCAACGCGCAGTGGACGCGTGTCCAGAATTCGAGACGCTACGCGACCAGGCGCGCGACATCAAAAATCACACCCTCTCTCATCTCGATCTCTACTTGGAAGCGTACGAAAAAGCCGTGACAGCCTCAGGCGGCCACGTCCATTATGCCGAGACAGCGGAAGAAGCCAGACAGATTATTCTCGACCTCTGCCGCCGTCGAAACGCATCGACCGTAACCAAAGGCAAATCCATGGTTACGGAAGAAATCGGCCTCAATGATTTTCTCGAAAGAAACAACATTACCCCCATCGAAACGGATCTCGGTGAGTATATTATTCAGTTGCGCGGAGAAAGCCCCAGTCACATCATCGCACCAGCCATTCATCTGAATCAAAAACAAGTGGAAGCTGATTTTCGACGCGCACACACTCATTTGCCCTCTACTCGCGATCTCAGTCAAGCGGAATCCTTGCTAGGAGAAGCGCGGGATGTGTTGCGGAAACGCTACTTTGAGGCGGAAGTTGGCATTACCGGCGCTAACTTTTTGATCGCCGAGACCGGCTCATCCGTCATTGTCACCAATGAAGGCAATGGTGACCTAACACAAACACTCAGCGCCTGCCACATTGTGGTGGCTTCAATCGAAAAGATCGTGCCAACATTAAACGATTGCGCACAACTGCTGCGTTTATTGGTTCGTTCTGCGACCGGACAAAACATGCCGGTCTACACCACTTTTTCAACCGGTCCCAAACGAAGTGAAGATCCAGATGGACCAGAAGAATACCACGTCATCCTGCTCGACAATGGTCGCAGCAGTCTACTGGGCTCGGAGTTTCAAGACATGCTGCGCTGCATACGTTGCGGTGCCTGCATGAACCACTGCCCAGTCTACCACGCGATTGGCGGCCACGCTTACGGAGCGGTTTACCCCGGTCCAATGGGTGCCGTGCTAACGCCCGCCCTCTTCGGGATCGCCGCCAGTGGAGATTTACCAAACGCTTCCACCTTTTGTGGGCGCTGTGAAAGCGTATGCCCCATGCGCATCCCGCTGCCAAAAATGATGCGACATTGGCGCGAGCGCGAATTTGAGCAGCGCCTGTCTTCAAGAACAACCCGCTACGCTCTGAAACTGTGGGCATTTTTTGCCAAACGACCCAAATGGTACCGTTTTGCTATTTCCATATTGGCACCATTACTGGCAAAATTAGGCGGTTCACAGAAGCGCATCCGTCGTGTCCCTTTTGCTCAGGCATGGACACAACACCGTGATCTACCAAGCCCCGAGGGAAAGACATTTCTGCAAGCCTGGGCAAAACACAATAAACGCGTGACACGACGATGAGTACGCGCCATAACATTTTCACCAAAATCCGCCGTTCACTCAGCATCTCCGATGCGGATTCCGCACGTCAAACGGCCATGAGCACCCACCTCACCAAATCCAACCGCGCACCCGCCACATCGGATGATGTTGATATCATTCAGCGCTTCACGACCTGCGCCACACAAAGCCATGCCAGCGTCACACAAATCCATGACCTCTGCAATCTCCCCGATGAAGTGACACGTTACCTAAACAGTAAAGGCCTCCCGCTCAGCATTCGAATGGGCTCCGATCCATTATTGCAAATCGCCTTTCGTAATCATGACACCACGTCCGCACTCAAGCTCCTATTTGGCGCATCGGATGGTTCCGATCGCGCCGCGCTCAGCCACGCCCGCTTTGGCATTGCAGAAAGCGGCGCGCTGGTGTTAAGTTCTGGACCTCACAACCCCACAACATTGAATTTTTTACCCGAATATCATCTTGTTGCTGTATGCGCTGAGCAACTTTGCGACTCGCTAGAAGACGCGCTCGAACAAATTGGCCGCACAGACGGCAATTGCAAGCTTCCGCGCGCCGTCCATCTCATCACTGGGCCATCACGCTCTGGCGACATCGAACAGAAAATAATCATGGGTGCCCACGGCCCGCGCGCCTTGCACATCATCATTGTTCATGCATCGCTGCCTCCATATTTTTAAACGCAAAACCCAAAAACTCATCCACTGAGTCATCATTTACTTTGCCTTGCATCCACAAAATTGACTATGATTATTTAACCGTATGTGAATTGTACCGTTGAGATGCAGTGAGCATTACGCCAGTATTTTTGCTTACGTTTACACCCTGGCTTTACTCGGCAAAGACATACGTCTATATCCATTTTAACATAACTCGACTGGAGCAAGTTATGTGGTTCAAGCGACAACAATTGAAATCGGAAGATAAACAAACATCTGAACGCCGCGAGCTCGAAGATTTCATTTCCGCTCTCAACACACACAATGCATTGATCGAATTCACGACCGAAGGTATAGTGAAAAACGTTAATGACACTTTTCTTAGTCTGGTTGGTTATCAACGAGAGGCGCTCATCGGCAAGCACCACCGTGTGTTATGCGACTCAGACTTCAGTTCCAGTTCAGAGTACCAAAAATTTTGGTCTGAACTCAAAGCCGGAATACCGCAATGCGGTACCTTCCCACGTCTGGACCAGCAGGGTCGGCTCATTTGGTTATCCGCCAATTATATTCCCGTTAGTCATGCAGGACAGGTCTATAAAGTCGTAAAATTAGCGCAAGACATAACCAGCGAAGTTGAGCAAAGATTATCCCAAAAAGCCATCTTGGATGGATTAAACCGTTCTCTAGCTGTCATCGAGTTCTCCCCCGACGGCTCCATTCTGGAAGCAAATGACAATTTCCTGCGTTTCATGGGATACCGGCGCAATGAGCTCATCGGTCAGCATCATCGCCTGTTTTGCAGGGAACAATTTTATCACGAAAATCCAAATTTCTGGCATGATCTAAAGCGCGGTGAGTTCAAAGCCGGTAAGTTCGAGCGCGTCAACCATCAAGGAGAGGTTGTGTGGTTGGAAGCCACCTATAACCCCGTGTTTAACGACCAAAACCAGGTTGTTAAAGTCATCAAATTCGCATCCGATATCACGGCACGAATCAAGCGTGAACAGGCCATTCAGCAAGCCGCGGAGATCGCCAGCACCACCTCAGAAGAAACAGCGCAAATCTCCGTTAGCGGTGCAAATTTATTGCGCCAGAATGTAGAAATTTCACAAACGATTGGGAAACAAATCGAAGACGCCACCGCACTGATCACCCAACTCAATCAGAAATCTGCAGAAATATCCGCGATTGTGACCACCATCAGCAGTATTGCCGATCAAACCAACTTGCTCGCGCTCAATGCCGCCATCGAAGCAGCCCGTGCTGGTGAGCATGGACGTGGCTTTGCTGTCGTAGCCGATGAAGTCAGAGGTCTGGCCTCGCGCACCAATTCTTCCACGATCGAAATTGAAGAAATGGTTAAAGCCAATCGCCAATTAACCGAACATGCCTTAGATCGCATGGAACACGTTCGACATAAAGCGACAGAAAGCACAGAGCTCATCGAACAAGCCTCCACCGTCATCGAAGAAATTCGCCATGGCGCTGAGAACGTTTCCCAGACCGTCTCTAAGCTGAACCAAACCAGTTAGGCTAGCGTGGATACACGAAGACCACTACATGATAAGCTGTAGGAATTTCGAGCTGCCCCACTCCTTTTTTCGGCACGGAGGGAAGATCATTGCATCTGCGCCTCCTGCCGGCGGCCAGTCCTACTTCCTGTTAGATCTGTTCGATCAATTTTTTTATTACACAACCGGTTGTTGTTTGCTGCAAAAATGATTATATTTCCACACTAGCACATTGCCACTCTGTACCGCGCCTTACACCTAGAATTGCGCCATAAAACTAAAATTGCGCTATAAGAACAAGGTGAATAATGAATCCCTTACATTCCGTTGATCAATTTTGTACTCAGACTTCAAATCAAACGCCGTTTAAACAATCTGTCTCGCATTCAGATATTATGTCAACATGCTCACCAATTGTGCAGCGTAATCGAACCCCCTCTCCCATCGAGCCACAGTGTAAACCGTTGAGTAAACCGCTGAACGGTACCGCTAATGCGAATACACCGGTTTACCTGCTCAACATAACACCGAAATTATCTGATCAAGCGTTCACACAACTTGACTCCAAAGATTCGACACCCTTAACACCAACGGATACGAGTTCCGATGACTCTGACGAACCCGAATCACATGCGCTCATCCCGCAACACATCACCTTTACATCACCCTCTCTAGCGGAAAAACTCCCGGACTGGATCTATCATCGTTTACGCAATCTACCCAAAGTGATTCACCACCTCCACGTGAAAGGTTCTACGCCATTGATATTGCTGATTCACGATCGATTAACAAAAAACCAAAACATACGACACATCCCCACAAGCCATCAACTGGCTAACGAACTGAGCATACGTAATCACCAAACTTCCAAATCCGCAGAGAGTGGTGAATTAATGGCTCAACCCGATCTCGCCACTTACCGTGAACAATATGCCGCGCTGAGTAATATTTCGAAAACACCCAAAGGTGCCCTGCTCACTTATTATCAACTGATGCTTGAACAAGCAGCACACGGCGTTACTTACGTGGAATTCCGCACAGGATTACCGCAGGACTGCGATCCAGAAGAGTTTATATTAAACAGCGTTCGCGGTTGCCAGGAAGCACAACGGCATTTAGTCATTGAAAACAAATCCATTGATTTTGGTATTTTGTTACTGATTAATAGAGGCAATAAGACACACGCAAACACCCAAAGTGGTTTACCCGAAAACGTGCATCGCGGGCTCAGCATAGCGCAAACCGCCATTGCATTGCGACAAGCGGGTCATCCGATTGTGGGTATTGACTTAGCCGGCAATGAAAAAGACCACGCGGTTACCGATTTTGCCCCAGTGTTTAAGCGTATTCACGCTTACAACGCAAATCCCAACACCTCACCAGACAAACGCTTGGGTATCACGATTCACGCCGGTGAGACTAAAAGCTCTCGCGATCAAGCTCAACGCGTACTATCAGGTTATGAATCCGTCGCCGCCGCCGTGGATCTCGGATGGTCACGCCACACCCCTTTACGAATCGGGCATGGTGCGCAAATTATTGGCCACCCCGCCATCGCTATCGCGTTTTCGAAATACCGAAAAAACACAAATATTGTCAATGATCCCATCTTTCGGCAGAACCTATTCAGAGCCGCCCCGCTTCTACGCACGCTGCACGAAAGACAGATTTGCCTAGAAACCTGCCCCACCAGTAATGTACAAACAAACGCAGTCAACAATTATGAACAACATCCAGTACGGTTTTTCGACGCTTTGGGTTTATCCGTTACGGTAAATCCTGATAATACAATAATTTCACAAACCGACGCTACCAATGAGTATGTCAACCTGTTCAAACACCAGGGGTTTTATTTACCCAAGGCACGCCCCCTCCAACAGAAAGCCGCCATGCATCGTTTTGAGTCTTTCATGAACCGCTGCTATATACACGGCATCCGTGCCGCTTTTATTTTTAATGAGCTGAAAAAAGAAAAATTGTTATCACACCACGTCGCCTTCACCTATGAACATCCTGATAAGTATAGGGCTGGCGATTACACAAGCCCCCCTTCTACAAAACATGGAGCCCAATTAAACATATGACAGTAGTCATTCTCATTGATCATCATTACATTGAAAAAAACTAGAAAGAGTCAAGATTAACGCTTCACAAACGCAATCGTCATGCGATCCGATTCGCCCACAGCTCGATATCGCGCTTCACACGATTTTTGTTCTGTAGACACGGCTTTTTTGCACGTCCGTAAAGTGGGCGGTAAACTCCACACCCCATCGGGATAGTCTTTTTTGTCTTTTGAATTCGCGTTCACCTCCGAACGATCCAACACCTGAAATCCCGCTTGTTCAGCCAAGGCTACGACATACTTTTCTGTCACATAGCCCGTCTTTTTCATCGTCTCCAGATCCGTGCCAGGCGTCGCGCGGTGCTCAGTAACTCCCAGAACGCCACCCGGTTTTAGCATACGGAAAAAAACGCGAAACATCCCTTCCGCATTATTATCTTTTACCCAATTATGCACATTCCGAAAGGTCAACACGCGATCCACCGTTCCAGGCGGCGCAATCGTCGTGCGCTCCGGCACCGACAGCTCAGTCACCACGACATGATCATAAACAGCGGGCTCCGCTTGTAACTTTTTCAAGAAATTCAATTGATATTTTTTTCTCCACGACGGCGTCTGATCCGTTGATAGCGCGAAACCCGCCGCATAGTAAACACCTTTGTCTCGTAGCCAAGGCGCGAGAATTTCCGTGTACCAACCGCCTCCAGGCCAAATTTCCACAACCGTGTGTTGTGGCTGCACATCAAAAAAACGCAAAGTCTCAGCAGGGTGTCGATACAAATCTCGAGAACGATTGCTGGGAGAACGATGCGCCCCCTTCAAATCCAGCTCAAGCCGCACGGTCTCAGCGTTTGTAGACGTCTTCGCAGCTTGGCGCGGAACCTCGGCCAAGGCGACGACCGCAGGCACACTCATACACAGCGCCACCCCCAATCCGAGACATGCCCGAGCACACCACTTCGAATACATCATCGACACACTCCAAAATCGATCAAACATGATTTACTGCATTTATACCAACGCAACTGCGTGCCTTTTATGCGGTCACATACGAATCCCTTCCACATACAAGTGCACTTGCGCCACCTGAGAAGCTGGTCCCAAATCGTAGTCAATACCAAAATCTTTTAATCGAATTTCTGTGGTGGCGGCAAAACCTTGTCGATACCCACCCCACGGATCCGAACCACCGCCCACATACTCCGCCGCCAGGGTCACTTCTCGGGTCACGCCTTTTAAGGTAAAATCACCTATGATCTGAGCTTTGCCGGATTTCTTATCCAATCCCTCAATGCGTTTACTCACAAAAGTCGCTTTCGGAAATTTACTCACATTGAAAAATTCTTCGCTCCGTAAATGCTTATCACGTTCCGCGTGATTGGAATCGAGACTGGACACATCAATCGTCACATTTACACTGGATTTTTCAGGATTTTTATCATCCAATACAAAACTGCCCTCAAACGTATTAAACTGACCCAAAAGCCAGCTGAAACCCAAATGCTGAATTTTAAATTGGATGAACGCGTGCGCACCTTTGGTATCGATGATGTATTTGTCCGCTGCGCGAACCTCATTTAAACCAACCACAAACAGCAAACTCAAGCCTAACAATGCAGCCCATCCATGTCGTTTTACCGTATCAAATTTTTCCACCTGTATGCCCATGGTTCCAGTCCCTTATACGTTTTATCGTTTTATCCGTTTTATCGTTTTAAAAACAGACTTAAAAAGTTTACATTTTAAAAATATACAACCATCACGATGGGCCACGGTCAACACGTCAACCACAGCCGAATCACGGATACGTCCATCGACAATATATCCAACAAAAGGGGTGATCACAACATGAGAATTCCAACGGCATGCTCTAATTTTGTGATCGCGTAGGCAATCAAGCTACTCCACCTCATCGAAAAAATGGAAACATACGCTGCCAAACCGTACGCCCATGATATACCGCCATACCCGCATGACCCGCCGCCAGAGTCACCAATCCATACGCTCCCCACTTATGCAAGAGCCCCATAACATCTTCTTGGTTTTCC
>JARRRL010000008.1:0-5093 GCA_037380725.1 Gammaproteobacteria bacterium
CACACCCCAACGATACTTAATTCCTGTTCCAATTGATCTTGTAGAAAATGGGAATCATCAATATTCGTTGCTGGCAACATGCAGTAATCCACTGACTTGCCATACCGATCCAGGCATTCGGTCAATGCAGCATGAAAAACGGTTCGACGCACAGACGCCGCGATGTAACACAGGGGTGCAGAGCCTGTCTCACGGCTCAATAACAAAAAACACGCCGCACGGCGTACCGGAAATTGATCACAGATTCGATGCTTACTCATCAAGTGCTTCTGCACAATGTCCGATGTGGGTGACTCCACACCACCCGTTAAACAATATTTAATATTACCCATCTCCAGTAAATCACACCCGTACTCAAGGGCAACCCCCGCACTTAACGCATCACACGAAAACGTCTTGCTGCATCCTTTTATGCCGTATCGAATGGCAATTTCACCTTGCGCGGCGGCGGGAAACCAAGCCGTCGCCACATAGGGATTGATGGAAAACATGCTGTGATGATACAAGTCCATTATTTGAGGAGCCACATAGTCCCACCCACCGTAATTATTTCCCACACTGATGCCCAATTCAGTGCAATTATTGTCGCTGATTGTCAAACCAAGTCGATTCTGTTTTAAACATTGATCGGCGCAATACAAGGCCATACGCGTAAAATTATCCACACGCTGAGCAAATCTTCGCCCCAGAACCCGATCCCAATCGGCGAGATTCGCACTGAGATCACGCTCACATTCTGATTTTTTATCTCCAAGCAAATAGCAATCAAGATCATCGATGCACCGCGCATTTGCAAACAGCAACGAGACGCTTTGAACGGCGATCCGATGAGAGTCGGCATAATGATTTTGACTCATTCTACGATCTTTTGTTGTTTTAGGCATATCAATATTGGCTCACAATAAGCGCGGAATGAAGCCCCGAAAACCCACTGCTTGTTTTTAATATGTTTCGGATGGTCACTTCCCGTGCCGAGGTCAGCACATCCAACTGACACGCGGGGTCTGGATGGAATAAATTAATGGTTGGCGGTGCCATTTGATATCGAATACTCAATACCGAACTGACCATCTCCATGGCGTTTGCAGCAGACAAGGCATGGCCGTTCTGAGATTTTAATGCAGTCACTGGAATACGGCTGCTGTTTTCACCAAATACGATTCGATAGGCTGCCGCTTCCGCCACATCATTCTGGGGTGTTGAAGAACCATGCGCATTGATGAAATCAATTTCATCTGGACGCAAGTTTGCATCCGTCAGCGCCACTTCACAACTTTTCGCAATATCCGCACCACTGGGATGCAAATCCGTCATATGATAAGCGTTACAGACGCTGCCCGTTCCCTTCACTTCCGCCCAAATTGTTGCGCCTCGCTCTAAGGCGCTGATTTCATCTTCCAGGATTAGGATACCGGCCCCCTCCCCAATGACAAACCCATCTCGATCCATATCAAAAGGACAACTGGCTTCATGCGGTAAACACGCTCGCGTTGAATTCGCGCCAATTCGACCAAATGCCGCCAGCACCAAGGGCGTAATGGGGGCTTCAGCCGCACCAACAATAACCCGATTCTCGCGCCCAACTCGAATGGAATGAACCCCATAGCTCACCGCATCACAACCCCCAACACAGCCTGTCGGTATGACCGTGTGGCCACCTTGTAAGCCAAACAATTGCACAATTCTACGAGTGATATCACTGAACGAAAATGAATCCATTTCGTATTGATCTGCTTGTTGATGATAAACATACTCTTTCAGGTAAGCACTCTCCATCGAGCCCATTTGGCCGATGGCCGATGAGAGACACAACGCCGTTTTTTCGTATCCCGCTCGGATCTGATTGTCGTGAAGCAGACCCGCTTCATCCAGCGCTTCTCGAACAGCAAATTCAGCAAGCAAGGAGAGTCGATTAGACGGTAAACCCATGTCATCAATCGAAAATTTGCTTTCGGGATAAAAGTTGTTAACGACGCCGGCGACTTTCGAAAAACCGTCTGTAATGGGAAAACCTGTAATTTCTCGGCATCCCGAAACGCCGCTTAGCGAATTCGTCCAAAAATCCCGCCAACCTATTCCATTGGGTGCAATGGCCGATACGCCGGTCACAACTACTTTTCGTCTGTTTTTTTGCATGTCACGCCTCACGATTCATCGCTTGAACTGAGAGAGAAATCAGCGTTGACTTTTCTCACAACTGCGCAACCGCTCGTGTCCAGCTCGCGCCACTTTTTCCTAATTTGACCGGAAAACAATATACTTTAAAACCATACGGAGTCGGTATACTCGATAAATTAGCCAAACGCTCTATTTGACAATACTCTTTCTCACGACCCAATAGATGCGCTGGCCACAAGGTTCGTGAATCGCTCGTGTTTTGATATTCCGCTAACATCACATCAAACGGCGGGTCAAAACCCCATGTATCCACACCAATGACCTTCACGCCTTGATCAATAAGGTACGCACACGCTGCTCGCGACACCCCCCTGAATCGCGTGAAATAGTCCGGCCTCCCCCATCGTTTATCTGCACCGGTTTCCAACAGTACTATATCTTTACTTTTAATTTTATATTGAATTCGATCTAAGGCCTCCACAACCTCTTTCAGCGTGATGACACCCTGATCGGGATCTCCATTAAATCTCAACACCACACCGTCGGAACAAAACCAATCCAAAGGGAGCTGGGCGATGTCTTTGGCGGGCCTTCCTTCACAATAGGGGCCATAATGAATCGGTGCATCAATGTGCGTCCCGGTGTGTGAACTGAGGGAAACGTATTCCGTGGATAAAGCCATTCCACCGGGAAAATCATGCTCGGTTAATCCAATAGATTGTCCTAGAATCGAAGCACCCGCTTTGTGATCAACCCATTCAATCTCAACGGGCACTGGTTCACTTTGGTTTGGTTCAATCGTCAGGCTCAGATCAATCCACTGCATACAAGCGCTCCGCTTCCCTTCTGATTGTTTTCAAGACTTTGGGACTGCTGTTGGCATTGTGATCTGGACTGCGATCTGGATTGCGATAGCCCAGTATCAAATTACCCAAGCAACTGAGGATACCTTGATGAATATGAGGGTCTGCCAAACTGAGTAAGCCCAAATTCGGTATCGATGCGCGCCGGACCGCTTCGGTCTTGGTTTCAATAAACGAATACGCCGCCAAGTGCTCTGACCAATAGGACTCGCTGGTGCACAGCGTCTGTGAGGCGATGCTGTGTACAATGGATTTCGCCGCTATCCAACCACTGTGAATGGATTTTCTGATACCACTCGAATAAAACGGATCACCAAAACCCATACTGTCGCCAACAAAAAATACGAGTCCATCCGTTGAGGCGCATACACGGCTTACTTGATTTAAAACAGGAATAACAGGCATGCAAGGCGTCAATCTACCCACCAGCGTCGCCACCCAGGGTGAACCATTGAGGACACGCGTATACGTTTCGTTCGACTCCTGACAAGGTTTGTCGTACACCGTTACGCCAATGGTGATGGTGTCAGCGTTAATGGGGATTAAATATATGAAACTTTTATCTAAAGTTACGATATAAGTCGTACCAAATACCAAACCATGCATCCCGTGAAACTGAGAAAAATAACCTACACGCTTATCTAATATTTCGCCAATTTGTTTTTGCTGCAGTGGATGTTGAATCGTATCCAGTTTTCCCGTGGCGTCGACCACGTAATCGTAAGTTCCAATTGATAATGGTTCTGATTCAGTCGAATCCACACACAACGTAATTCTATTGTCCTGTTCGCGTTTCACGATACGAACCGACTTTGGCACAATTGGAATTTGGCATTGCCGCGCGTACTCTCGCAAAAGAAAATTTAACTTCGTTCGATCCACGGTAACAATGCCTTCCGTCCCTGAACCACAAGCGGCCTCAGACGCAAATAAACCAGATAAGTTCAGATGGCTATGGCCATTTTTTGATACAAACTGCAAGGCAGACGCCTCGATAACACAATGATGAACGATGTCGCTGAGACACAGTTCGTCAAAAACATCATCCTGGAATATCACACAGCTCTCTGGTATTAGCGACGCGTGAGGATTTCGTTCAAACAGCGTACAACGCACCTTCTGTTGGTTTAACGCTATCGCACACGAGACGCCAGCCGGTCCAGCGCCAATAATCGCGACCTGCACCATGTCATACTCCTTCCTTGCTCATTCCACCACACTGTCACTGATTCTCAGCAATAGCTCGATCAAGCGCTGCTTGAACTCATTTTTAAAACGGTCCATCTCTTGGTTTTTCTGCATTCGAGGTATAAACCAACGTTCCGCCCGCACCCGACATCCATTCGCACAATCTTGAAATGCCCACAATCCACTCTGGTACACCAAATTAAAAGGTGGCGTAGGACAAAAAAACAAGATATCACCGGCTTCCGTCAACAAACGAACCGTTCGCACATGCTGCTGACGCCCCGACCATTGAACCCGCATTTCAAACTCTTGATGGCATCCATCGTCATAATTGACGTAAACCGTATCGACAGGGCACCATATGTCTTTCCACTGTCCAATATTCCAAAATACACATCGAAGCGTCGACGCCGCACAAGCGAAATCTCGTTCAACCATGAGATGCTCAAAGCGCATTTTATCAATGTCCATTTTCCAGGTGCTCTTTGAATGTTATTAAATTCCGAGTAAGACAATCTCTTAAATTCCCCTCCCGCTTACCCGTCGCCTCCGGCTCCACCCATTTTACGTCACGCACCGCGCGCACAAACACACCCTCTGCAGCAGGCGTAAAGTACCAGTAGCCATGCATTTTCAAAAAACCAGGTGGTGGCGTCGTCTGACACAAGGTAATCGATACGTGTTTATCCGCAATGCGAATGCCACGCACGGTCTCCATCCCCGACGGACGAACAACCGTCATCGTGAACACTTGATGCGTACCATCATCGTATTGAAGGTCTACATCGATGACATCGTGAAGCACATTGACCCAGTGGGGCAAATGATAAAAAGCATCGAATACCGATTGCAGATCAGACTTTATTATTATGCTGCTTTCTATCATTGACTCACTTCCAGAAGCTTTCTCCAACATTCCAACGC
>JARRRL010000008.1:5113-22078 GCA_037380725.1 Gammaproteobacteria bacterium
ATGATGATAGGTTGACACGTACGTTAAATCATCGTCAATCGGTATGAAACACCATCCGCCACAATGATACCGTAAAAATGGCGGCGGCTCGGGTTGAAAAAAAGTAATGTGATTGAGACTGCAGCGTCGGATGGACCTCACCTTAAGCGCGTGCCCATCCGCGCCGTTTACGCCCATTATAAATTCTTGAAATTCACCATCGTTATAGATGATTTTAATATCCGTGATGTGCGGCAGTTTGCTTTGCCACGTTGACACATCGCAAAGTCCATCGTAGACAGATTGGCATGGTGCCCGAATCACCGCATCCTCCAAAAGGGTATGCGTAAAATTTTCTGCTTTTTTTGGGATAAGGTGCTTTTTTCGATAGGTAATTCTTAAACAATCCAACACCGTCATGCTGCGCTTAAACTCACCGTCTTTTAAGATGGTGCCATACGCGTTCTGAACTTCATCCATGAAACTCACGATTTCTTGAGAATCCATACCCAAATCATCATCCAGTTTTGAGTAAAACGCGGCATCCAGTATATCCATGGAATCCAGCACCTCAAATATTTTATTTTTCATCGCGACATCCTTTTCATAGAATTTTTATTCCACCTCCACAACCCGAAGGCACTCAAGCGATTCTGAAGGCGCGCCCAGCCAGAATTTTTTATTTTCAGCCGTTAAATCAACCATCGAGATATTCATAGCCCAATTGGGTTCTTTTTTGGCTTCTTGATCCCCCCAGCATTCATCGTTAATAAATTCCAGTAACACATTCATGCGCCACTGCTTTCCCAATTCGCTCATCACGAGACGATCGCTCTCCCGCGCCACCAGACCTTTACGCTCCAGTCGTTCAACCACGTCTCGAAAATCATCTAAAAACGCACTTTTGAATTTTTGAGTGTAAGCGTCATAATCAATAAAAAAATACTGAAAAGAAAAAATAACATACCGTTCTTTTCGATACTGAACGTTCAGGTGCCGGGATGCCGAAACGATGAAGTGGCTTCCGGCTTCGACCGTAGACAGGTATTTCTCCACTTTTTTGGAAGACCCCGCACGGTAATTATTAATAAAACTGTAAGCGCCCGCCCCGATACCCAGCGCATCCACCCCTTCTTTAAATGTCCAATATTGATACTTCGATTCACGCCCCGGTTTAGCAAAATGATCGAACATGTACTGCTTAAAACCCAAGCCTTCCAATGTGTGACACAGCATCGCGTGCAGGCGCTGCACGGCTACCGAATCGCTTTTATGAATCGCGTTGACTTGACCCGATTTGATCCGCTTTTCTTGCTTAGTGTCTCTGTGAACGCGATAAGCATAGGCTGTCACATGATTGATATTCAGCTCTCCCAAACAGTGAAGATCACGTTGAAGCACAGCTTCTGTGTGATTTGGCACGTTATACATGACATCAACATTAATATTATTAATGCCTTGTGCTTGTAAGGCTTTAACAGTGGTAATACTTTGCTCGGCTTCATGAGGCGCACCAATGACCTCCAAAAACGCCGCGTCAAAAGATTGCACACCCAAGGACACGCGATTGATCTTGGAGCGTCCCACATAGGCAATTTTTTCTTCATCAAAATCCCGCGCATTGCCTTCCAGCGTAAAATCGTATTCATCAGCGAGCGGGAAACAATCACTGACCGTATCGACGATACGCTTGAGGTTTTCCGTTTTTAAAATAGAACCCGTCCCCCCGCCTATGTATACCGATTGCAAATGGCCCTTTTCAAAACGCGGATAAGTCGCCCATTTTTTCATGTCTTTGATTAATGCGTTGACATATCGATCTTCAAGGTTTGTGGGATCGGCTTCACTCAACAGCGTAACAAAATAGGGGCACGCGTAGCACTGTACGCGACAAAAAGGAACACTGAGGTATAAGACGTAATTTTCAATCGACTCTTTCAAACCAAGAAAATAGTGCGCAAAAGCATCCCCATCATTCACTTTGTACATCTGGGGCGGGTATAAAATAAATGGTAAACTGCATTGATTCTGATAAGGTCTACTTCCACTGGTCATCACACACCCCCTTCCCTAGCTCCATTCTTTGTTTCATTCTTTGATTGCAACACGACTGTTTCATTACGTAAAAAGAACGAAAAAATCATGCTTGCATCCGTCTTATGAATGTAAGCACTTTTCAAAATCACAGAACGCGACAGCAGGGTGCTTATCCACACACCGATTCTTGCGCGCAATACGATACCCTACGCCAGATCGTATTATTCCTCTTTGATTACTAGAAACGCATTATGAAACACATAACAGAAACTACATAATTTAATGGCGCGAGACAAGCTGAAACCAATAGCCATCGCCATCAACTCAATGTGTGATGAAAGGAGCACGAAAACATCTGACACGCATGACGTTCACGCACCTAACTGCCAATTTTGAGTATCGTGCAAAACGCTAAAATGTGACGGCATAAACTTGCTTACTCACTTCACGATCTTAATAAGACATATGCCGAGCCATTGACGCTGTACCTACAAAAAGTTTCGGTAATTACGCCACCAATACAAACACCGATGACATGTAAAATGTATTACTTATATATAATATGCATGCAATACTATATAGGCGTATCCTACCTGTCAACACCAACATGCACAGATGCCCACACAACAAAAACTGACCACTGCTCGCCTTTATATCGGAAGGAGTGTCAGCACACACCATTCTGCACCCATCATCTTGTTGGCGTTGGTACACGATCGTAACGAAGCATCGCCAGCTGATCAAATAGATCATTTATCATTCTTTCGTATACCTACAAGATCTATTCAATGGTTTATTTCGTTTTCAATACCACACCGCCTCACGTTATGCGTGATCTATCCAGGATCGCTACACGTGACAGGATGCGTGTTCTAGCTTCTCATTGTCACCCAATCTTGCTCCAAAATGAGTCAGCCATTCATCTCCACATGACACAGCACACGCACACTCCCCACCTCTCAACAAAACCAGACAGGAAAATAAGGAAATAAAATTTTTCTTATTCTTTTAAATAAATGTTTTCGTTTCAGCCCACAAGCGCATAATCAATAAAACGTTATGAACGCCGACACATAAAACTTATTCCGCTTGGGTATTTCAAGCACAGGCGATGAATGCGTTTATTTATCCCATCATCATTCGGTTTATTGTAAAACGCTTATTCAAAAGTGTTTATTCAAAGAAATGCATTTACGCAATGCGATCAAGAAGAATGATCGCTGTAAATTTAATTGCTGCGATTTACGCCCCTTAACCAGAACGCGCTTCCCTTTATCCCTCTCACCCCCCTGCCGCTTCCCGATCACACTCATCGTTATTACCACACGCTCCGTTGTTTCAAAATTTCACAGCATACTCTTCCGACAGAACGTCTTCTTGCCTATAATGTGCCAATATTTGATAGAACCAAGGACCACACTCTATGCATTCAAAGAAAAAAAGCAGCTTCTCCTATGAAAATCCAGAAAACAGCCCTGGATACTTGCTGGGGCGGGCATCCACGATTTGGCATCAAGCCATCAAATCACGCCTCGATCCGCTCAATATTAACCTAAGCTGTTTCAGCATTCTGGCTGCAATATTATGGCATGAAGAACAAGGCAACGAAGTACGTCAAAGCAACTTGATCCAGCTCACCAAGCTTGACAAGATGACAGTATCAAAATCAATTCGTTCCATCGAAAAAACAGGATTCATTACTCGAAGAGAAGATCCATGCGATGCCCGAGCCCGGGTCATTAAGTTGACGGCAAAAGGCAGACGTTTTTCCAAAGAAGCCGTACGATGTGTGGAGGAGGAAGACAAAATATTTTTCTCAACACTGAATCAGAAAAATCAAGACCTTTTAAAAAGTGTTTTGAAAATACTCATTCATCCTCCAGCCTAAGCACCAAGCCGTGAAACCACACCCAATTCATTATTCACAAACTGTCTCTCTTCAGATCAAGCGCGCTGAAAAGCGCGCGACTCAGTGACACCGCATTCATGACACAATTTTTGATGTCTGAGTGCTTTAGCGCGCACAGTATGCGTGTTTCATTATCACATCATCACATCTGGATCACCTCAGATTTTCAGATTGAAGCTCCCTAAGGTCTTCCCGCTAAACGTTAACAAGGGCTCAATGCGTGTGTAATTGATTGATCATTCTGTACGGTGCCACACAAATACGCTTAACGGTACCGCCCTAGTCATTCAAACGTTTTGGTCTGCGCAGGGCCACCGCCTTCAACATCACTGTTTAATAAATTTGATGCGCATTTTTTGTGCCTCTCAAAACCAAATCGTGTGTATCGATCACATTCACCTAGCTATAAATGCTTACTCCACTCTATTGAGAATTTTCGCGGCGACTGCAATATCCAAATGATATCGACTCGTCCTGTGTGTATAGCGTATGGATAAAAAATAATATAAAATTAAGAAACTCAAGATCACTTTATGTCCACTTTTCTAAAACTCATTCCGATAAGTTGCATCATTAAGTCCGTCAGTTATACTCGATCGGCAGCTTTTAAACTGACTGTATCATCAGAGCTGCATCATACAGATGCGTTAATGCACATGATCGATACTACCCGATCAGTGCTCCATTCAGATAAGGAGTGTCAAATGGCTCTATACCAAGTGGAAAATCAATGGGGAGGCAACAACGCGCCCTGGCATCAAGGTGGAAAATGGCTTCTAGGCGCTCGCGCCGATCAAGCCATTGTTGAAATAGATATTAATTCACCCGATGGCGGCGAAACCTTTCAAGGTTCCATTACCTATTCAGGAGAAGGACCCATCGGATTTCGTGCCACACGAAATGGTGCCAATAATTATTTTGTTGAAAACCAATGGGGTGGTAACAGCGCTCCCTGGCACGATGGTGGACAATGGATCATTGGATTTCGTACAGGCCAAAACGTCGTGGCACTGAACGTCAAATCCAGCGATAATGGCAACAGCCTTACGGGATCCATGACCTATGCCGGAGAAGGCCCAATTGGCTTTAAAGGCGCTTTGTCTGCAGGCGAAGCCTATTCTGTGGAAAACCAATGGGGTGGCAACAGTGCTCCTTGGCACATTGGTGGTCAATGGGCATTAGGCGCTCGAGCCAACCAAAACGTTGTGGCCATTGACATTACATCAAATGATAATGGCAAAACCCTGAATGGCACTATGACGTACGCCGAAGAAGGTCCCATCGGTTTTCGCGCTACCCTCATTGGGAGTAACAATTACCAAGTTGAAAATCAATGGGGCGGCAGTACGGCGCCTTGGCATCCCGGTGGCTTATGGGTCATTGGCTATCGAGCGGGTCAAAACGTTGTTGCACTGAAAGTACAATCCAGTGACAAAGGCGTATCGCTCACCGGTAACATGACGTATAATGGTGAGGGACCGATTGGATTTAAAGCGTCGCTCAATACATCCCAAGAGCAAAAAGGACAAGCCGCTTAAATCCACACGCTGTTTCAGCGTACGGTATTTCTATATTTCAATACCGACAAGTTCACTGCATTCGCTGGCGCTGCACACGCGCCAGCAACCGATGACCAATAACGAACGTGTGCAACCCGTCCTTTCAATGAATCACATTATCCACCTCCGTCAATTTTTCTGGAACGATATGAATACCTTTTTGCGAAACCACTTTCATATTCACAATTTTTTTAACCGAAATCGGTTGCTGAATTTCAATACCGTCTATCGACCAGTTGGCATCCATAATATCGAAAACCATACTGGCCGCCTGTATACCCAACGCGTAATGATCCGGAACAATAGCATAAACACCGAAATTTAAATTGGACTCCACCAGGGATTTGACGCCCACCACCACCGGAGTGCTGGAGTCACCCAACAGTGGCAGCCACGCCTTCACAAAGGTTTCACGGTTTAGTAGGGTATTATCATTGATGATCCAAAATGCATCGACTTTCTCATCCAACAACTTGCTGATCGCAGCTCTCAATTTTCCCACCATGTTTTGATCGCGATTGGGTAACACATGCCCCACCAGATTGATGCCTTCTAATTTCGTGTACGCGGTATTTTCATCTAACACATCCTGCATCCAAGATCGATACACCACGCCAACCTTTTTCACTTGCTGATCCAACAGAGCACGCATATTGACCAAGCTGGTCACCGCCGGGATTTCATAACGAATTCCTGTGGTGTTGCTCATTTTTTCCACTAACTTATTCACGTAGAGCGCCGCCAACGCCACAGCAGGTGGAAACGCTTGATTGGGATTTCTATTTTGATACTGCGTATATACATTCATGGCACTGTTACCAATCAAAATAATAATATGCGGTTTTACTTTTTTAATTTCTTTTTTAATGTCACGAAAAGAGATATTTTTGCTCATCTTCAATTCAACCAATCGCAGCTCTCCTTCTACATCACTGCTTAATCCAGCCAGCACTTCGGCAAAGACTTCCCCATCGGCTCGCAGCACCAAGCCCGTTGGCTCAGCCGCCACCGTCGGCGCTGCAAAGCAAAAACAAATGAGCATCACGATATCCGGTCGCAGAAAACACACCATCATGGCTTTCAGTTTTTTGTCCATTGATCGACCCCTAACATGGTATTCAAATGCGAATCAAATTTTTTGATGCATTTGTCCAGCTTATCTTTGACGGCGTCGTCGTTAGCCGCAAGTGCCGCTAAGCCGATGCTCACATCCATTTCCGTTGCCACTAAATTTAATTGAGATTTCTCGCTCAAGGCACCGAATACACTTCGTGACACCAAAATAGCATTTGCCGCATTAAAGATCAGCAAGGGCAGCAAGTCCTCCCGCTTGGTGACCCGTTTGACTTTTACGTTTTGTTTTAACAACTGATGCACGTATTCCGTCATGAGCTTACGCCCCAACAGGTCCAAAACACCGATCGTTTTGTTTGACAAATCAGTGGTATTTATTTCTCTATCTTTCGACACCAACAGATACGGTTCCGATGTCACGCCATTTTTCAGACCAATGAAATAACTGTGATAGCCTGAGCTTTTCTCGATGACCGGCATTAAAGTTAAAATCACATCAGGATGGGTCTTATGGCTTTGGCTCACAAAATCCTGACCACGCCCAAAAACCGTTATGCTAAAATCGGGGCAAACGGATTCCAATTTTTTCTGCAGTATGTTGGTTCGTACATCAGTCGGAACAAATACATGCATCGTTGCATCAGCAATAGAGGTACTGAAACTCTGTGTACTGAAACTCAAGAGACAAATCGATATGACTTGGGCGATCCTGTTTTTCATAGCGGTGTTCCTTTAGGTCGACGCCAATGGTTCAACACAATCAAACTCAGCGTACGATCCATTACTGCTCATCATTTTTTAAATACACACATCTCGAAAACACACTTCTCGAATACAAACCACAAAGCCGTAACCGGCGCGCCCTGCCTCGATTTAGATTTCATTTGCTCTAAATAATTGCAGCTGAAAAATAAATAATACCGTATGTCACATTACAAAAAAGACGCTGGTCAACAACAGGATAGCGTTGTGACACATCACATTAAGGCGTCAATTTAACATCACAAATTAACATCAGATCGACACACTGAAGCACAAACACGCTGGTTTAACGCGATGCAGACATCGTGCCAAGTGCTGAAGCGCCCCTCTTCTCAACACGACGGCTCCGGAAGGCAAGCCCCGGAAAGAATGAGTAGTACAAACAAACAAATACATGATAAAGAAAGTATTTTACCAACCTCATTGCCGATGTTAATCCTCAGTCAATTTTTTTCAAATTCAACAAGATCAAAAGCACTGTTTCTAGTTTCTACTAAACTTACATGAGCAACACTGTTATAGCCATCCGTTGCGCAACTCTTTTGATCGTGATGGCACATTTTCTCAGCACTGAGCACACCGTTGATTGTTGCGTACACGCCTGTCACACGTGCCGTACACACGCATTCAAATTTGTTTGACTCTTTCATCTGAGAACGTTCATTACGAAAAGAATGTGATACACGACAGGAGTGTGATATGGAGATTGGGCTTGAAATTTAAAAGCATCCGAAACAAACTTATTTCACGCGTAAGCGTGATATTAATTCTCAGTTTTGTCGGCGTGCTGTCGGTTTTAAGTTTTGTCAACTATCACATTAGTGAGAAAAATTTAAAACAAACGGAAGAAAACATTCGAGCCGCCTTGATCGCCAAAGGGCGTACCTTGGTCCGCAACAACGGCCAAGCGCTGAAAGGCATGGTTGAAGATTACGCTTTTTCGGCCATTCAAAACTTGGTATCCAGTACCGTACAAGATGATGAAGACATCGTCTACGGGATCTACATGGACACCGATCGCCAACCGTGGGTTCAGGCGGACCACAACAACCCCGAAGGCGCCGTGGTGGATCAAACCACACTGCAAGACAGCATCAGTTTGTGGGCCAGCAAATTAACAAAACAAGATTACAGACTTGCAGATTTTAATAACGAAGAAGTCTACGAATTTGCCGCACCGGTGATGATCGACGATGAAGTGTTCGGTTACATTCGATACGCCATCTCCACACAGAAAATGCAAAACGCGTTAAAGCATGCCTCGGCCATTCATCAAGAAAAACTGATGGAAATCATTTGCATTGTTTTGGCAGTGGGTGCATTAGCGTTTTTAAGCGGCTTTATTGCCACACGAAAAATGGCCAGACACATCACCACCCCCTTGGGCACACTGACCTCAGCAGCCAGCGCCATCACCGAAGGCGATTACGCCTCACCCGTTGCCGTAACCAGTAACGATGAAATTGGATTATTGGCTAACAATTTTGACTCCATGCGTTTAACGATCCAAAAGAAGATGAACGATCTTTCGGAATTGAACGTCATTGGTGAAATTTTGGCATCACTGCGCAATCAGAATAAAGCGTTAGCTATTGTCTTAAAAACCATAAGCAGGCACTGTGGCATGAACCAAGGCAGCGTGTGTTTATTCAACGCTGATCGAGAACTGGAAGTCAAAGCTCGCTACCCGCTCTCTGAGCAATCGGAACAGACCCTGATTGATTTTTCAGCCGATAACGGCATTTTAAGTAAAGCCATCGAACAAAAAACCATTACGCATATTTATGACATTAAAGCTCATGACAGCACGGTTATCGACAACACACCCCACACCCATCCGACTGATTCAGCATTCGACAATATTCTGCATCCCTTGATGTGCATCCCACTGCTGGACAAAGATACTCTACTCGGCGTCATCACGCTTTCGGATGCCACTCAGTCCATCGCGTTTGAAGAAAACGATTACGAATTCATGACATCCATTACACGACTGCTGGTCATTACCATTAAGAACATTCGAATGCGTGAAATTATTGAAGAACACAACCACACCTTAGAACAAAAAGTAGAAGAACGCACCGCTGCCTTACAAGAGAAAACCAATGACATTCTGAGCATGATGCAAAATATGCACCAGGGACTGTTTACGATCATGGAGAACGGCTTAATCCACCATGAATACGCGGTGTATTTAAAAACCATATTTGAAACCGATGACATCGCTAATCGCTGTTTCATGGACTTGCTTTTTTCAAATACCAACCTGGGCAGCAACACACTGAACCAAATTGAAACCACCGTAAAATCGCTACTGGGCGAAGACGAAATGATGTTTGAAGTCAACGCACACATGTTGATCACCGAGTACACGTGTTTTTTTGGCCATTCGCGAGAAACACAAGAACGAGAAAAAATTGTACAACTGGACTGGAACCCCATCATTCAGAACGGCGTGATTGATAAAATCATGGTTATCGTACGTGACGTGACGGAATTAAAATTTTTACAAATTGCCGCCGAAGAGCAAAAACGCGAATTGGAGATCATTGGTCAAATTCTTTCAATTGAACCATCTAAGTTTGAGCATTTTCTCACAACATCACATGACTTTATTGACCGATGCTCACGCCTCATCAGGACCACATCCCAAAAAGATCTGAATGTCATTTCAGAATTGTTTCGAAACATGCACACTTTGAAAGGTAACGCACGCACGTATGGTTTCACCTACATCACGGATTCCATACACGACATTGAATCCACTTACGACGCACTGCGCAAAGACAAACACGTATGCTGGAACGGCAACCAACTGCTCGACGATTTAGAAAAAGCCGAACAAGACATCAAACACTACGAAATGATTGCCCGAGACAAACTGCGTCACACCGTTGACACAGTGAGCAAAGGTGTTAACATCGACTCCGCTTCGGTACAGCAGTTACTGAATGCGTACGCCAGCATCAATCCAAAAACATTACCCGAGCGCGTACAAAACTGGCTAGACCAAGCGTATCAGCTGGCGGCAACTTTAGATGCCATTGATTTAACCCTGGTTCTCGGTGGTGTCATTCGATCTATGTCTTCCGTAGCCAGGCAATTGAAAAAACCCGCTCCGAGCATCGTGATACCCGAACAAAAGATTTTGGTGCGCTCCGAGGCAGTCAGTCTCTTGGAAAACGTATTCATGCATCTGTTCCGCAACGCAATCGATCATGGCATAGAAAATGCCGAAGAACGTCGGAAGAAAGGGAAACCAGAACACGGCACCATCCAACTGAGCGTCACCCGTGAACCCCATCATTTGATGCTCGCCGTCCAGGATGATGGCCGTGGTTTATCGCTTAAAAAATTAAGAGAAAAAGGAATAGAGAACGGTATTTTGGATGACCAGCAAAGCGATCCGACTGTCATCGCGAATTTGATTTTTGCCTCTGGCTTCTCAACTTCAACTCACATTTCAGGCATTTCCGGTCGTGGTGTTGGCATGGACGCGGTCAAACACTTTCTCTTGGAACAAGACGCCGACATTCAAATCGTATTGAATGAAAATGCCTCCATTGACAACGACTATTGTGCCTTTAGCATTCACATCCGTTTACCCAACAAGCTTTGCATTACACCACCGATGCCACAATCACCACAGCGCATGGAAAATAAATATTTACAATCACCCGATTCATCGGTACTCGCAAAATCCGTTCACGATATTCGATCCATTGCGTGTAAACAAAAAATCGAAAAGAACGGATAACCGTTTGCGCTTGATGTCGATCGGATGCTGGTCTAGCGTATAAAAATACCCCAGCATCATCGACACAGCACTTGAAATACAACGCTGGAATACGCGCCCCACACTTGACAAGGGAATGATCATGGCAATTCAAAAATATCTATACAAATGCCTTTTTTGCACACTGCCGTTTTCGATATTGCCGATACAGCACGCCGTAGCCGAGCACGTTTCACCGGATGAAGAAACCGATTTTATATCCAGCATGAGCTTGGAAAATCTATTGAATTTGGAACTGACAAAGCTGGGTTCTCGACGTGAATCCCGCTCCGCCATTGACGCACCCGCCCCCCTTCACGTTGTGAGTCAGCGAGAACTGCGGGCTCAAGGTAACACCAACACACTGGATACCTTAAGTGCTTTGGTGCCCACCTTTAATGTATCGCGGGAATCCATCAGCGACGCGGGCACCTTGATGCGCCCCGCGAACGTACGTGGCTTATCGGCGGACAGTACCTTGTATTTGGTCAACGGCAAACGACGACATAAAAGCGCTGTCATTGGTGAGTACATAGCCGGCATCAACAAAGGTGCGCAACCCACCGATCTCGTACCCTTATTCACAAGCGGACTCAAACAAGTCGAATTTCTCAAAGACGGTGCGGCAGCCCAATACGGCTCAGACGCCATTGCGGGCGTCATTAATTTTAAATTGGTCGATGATCCAGATGCACATGAATTATTTATTCAGGGTGGCGTTTACAACCATGAATCCGGCTTAAACGAAGTGACGATTGGCGGAGTCTTTGGTACACACCTTGGGCAAGACGGTTTTGCCACTCTGGCTTTTGAAACCAAAGAAGCCGAGCCAACCAGCTTAGGCTCCCAAGATCCACAAGCCATCGCCTTAGTGGATGCGGGCAATACCGCTGTCAAAAATCCCGTGGTCGATTGGGGCAATCCCAAAATCGACAACGAGATCAAACTGATTTTTAACGCTTCGGTGGAAGCGGGAGACAACAAAGAACTTTATGCCTTTGGTAATTGGGCGATACGCGTTTTGTATAACCAATGGTTTCAAGGTGGGTTCACACCTCGATTTGGCGGTCAAATCATTGATGCTTCATTTGTTACGGGAATAAAAGGTACGCTCAAAGACGGAGGGTCCTACGACGTCAGTGTATCCGCCGGGCGCAATGAAATTGAGTACCGTATAGCCAACACTGTCAACGCTTCCTACGGCCCAGACTCACCGACTGAATTTGATTTAGGTGGACAAGTCGAATTCGAAAACCTAATCAACCTGGACTTTACTCATCCCGTGCCAGTGGGACTGGCATCAGATCTGAACATTGCCTATGGCCTGCAGTACCACCAAGAACACTTTCAAATGATCGCCGGTCAAACGGAATCCTGGGAAGCCGGGGGGTTTGAATCACAAGGCGCTTTAATCGGTGCAAACGGATTTCAAGGATTTTCTTCCGATTTTTCTGGAAAATTTGAACGCGACAGTTTCGCAGTCTACACAGATTTAGAAATCGACGTCACCGATCATTGGTTAACCGGTATGGCGTTTAGGCTTGAAAAATTTAGCGATTTTGGCAGCACATTTGACGGTAAGCTCAGCAACCGCTACAAGTTTACGGATCAATTTAGTTTGCGATCCACCATCAGCACCGGTTTTCGAGCGCCTTCCATCGGTCAGTCCAATCTACAACGCGCCGCCACCAGCTACGACAGCGGTCAACTGACCAGCAGCTTAACCGTACCCCCAACAGAAGGTGCGGTGAGTATTCTTTCCAACAACGACATCATTAATAACTTCAACCAAACACAAGGTCTAAGCGGAGACGCTGCCGTGGTGGCCTTGGACGCCAAACCACTCGATCCTGAAGAATCCATCAATGCCAGCCTCGGCACAATATTTAAATGGGATACGTATAAGTTGTCTGTGGATTACTACCGCATTCAAGTTGATGGGCGCATCAGCTTGCGCAGCAATATTCCACTCAGTGATAATCAACGCACCATTCTGGAAAATGCGGGCGTGAAAGGATCCAGCGAACTGTTTTCACTTGCTTTTTTCACCAATTCGCTTGATTCGACTACAGAAGGGTTGGATGTGATGTTCAGCAATGAATTGAACTACGGCTCCGCTGGGCAAGGATTACTGTCTTTATACGCCAATTACAACTCCACTAAAATCGATGATTACATCGACAGTTTTGTTCAAACGGGAGAAGGCCAGCCCTTATCCGATGAGCGCAAAGCCAACTTAATCACAGAGATTGAACGCGGCGTGCCAGACTTCCGCGCCAATGTAAGCTACCTACACAGCTACCGGCACTTTGATGGCCTGGTTCGCGTGAACTACTACAGCGAAACCTTTGAATTACTGCTGAATGAACAATGCTGTGCCATCAAAACGGATCCACTCTTTACGATAGATGCCGAAACCGCCTGGAGTTTCCGAGCAGATACACACCATGCTGTCCAAGTCGCTGTCGGCGCCAAAAACCTCTTTGATGTTCAACCTGAAAAACACATTTATGCGGGCGATTCCGGTTGGCTCGGGGCAGATTACCCACCAAAGCACCCGGCGGGATTCAACGGAGCTCTATACTATGTGCGTTTCAATATGGACATATAAGCATGGACATATAAGCGCCCAATTCAAAAAGAGATCGGGCGTCACTCGTGAAACACCATACGATTGACGCCCAATACCACAAAATAATCGTCTACAAAATCGTACTATTCACACTCTCTTACACATTGGACTCTCACACATTGGACTCTCACACGTTAGGACTCACACACCTTAGACAAGGTGCATGCCATCACAATCGCATCTTCACGCACGCACTCCGTCGACGTTACCTCACTCGGGTAATACCCTTTTCGCACACCAATCGGTGCAAACCCCAAACTGGTGTACAGCGACTGCGCCACGTGATTACCGCACCGAACTTCTAAAAAACAACGCTGCTTCCCCATGCGCGCGCTCGCTTTCATTAAAAATTTGACCAAATACCGTCCCAAACCACAACCTTGATAATCCGGATCAATGAACACATTGAGCAACTCCACGTCGTCCACAGCGGACATAATGATACCCACACCCACCAATTTATCAGTTTGGCGTAAACACCATGCCCAATATCCGTCAGCCAGGCAATCGTAAAACTGTTTCTCAGACCATGGAATTGGGGTACATCGCGCCTCCAATGCCGCCACAAGCGCCAAATCTGCGCCACACATGGGCATCAGACGCCCCCATTCGGATACCGTTTTCTCTGACACCCTCCCCCCTCACGGCCTTCTTTTATCGGTCCATCAAAACCGTTTGTATAAACCGCCACAAGGCCCGTTTTGCGTTTGGGTTCATCTGCATCGCCGGGAGGCTATCAAACCATATGACATCCATACCCCGACGCCCCGTATAACGGACACCACGCGGTAACGGTTCCGGCACCATCAATACCACAAATCGTCGTCCTAGACTGATCCACAACGCGCCTTTCTTTTGACGCCCTTTTACCCAACCACGCAGCGCATGACGTGCGTTTTCCTCGTGATTATCCAACACAGCGGGTAATCGCATCGGCCAGTGAAACCACTCCAAAGCAGGCGCGGGTGCCGCCGTTTCGGATTCCACAGCTGCGGATGTCAGTTTACGACTTGCCATCACCAATTGGCTAAACATGGCTTGGCTACCTTGATCCCACTCATCGCACTCCGCTAAAAGCCACACACCAGGCACCAATTCCGTATACAACAACGAAAATGGCGCCACAGCTTGCACATCACCACCTTGCACATCACCACCTTGCACACCACTGCCTTGTGCATCCCCGTGCTCAGCCTCTTTTTCTGTGTATTTTGTGTATGCCGCTGTTGTGCTCGCGTCTGTGCTCACACGCACCGTTTCCGGCAAAGACGGATTTACTGCAGTGCTGGTACGATGTGGTACGAATAACACGCCTTTTTCATCCGTGCTTGTCACTGCACGTTTCGCTACATATTTCTCCGCACCATTCTCTGACTGCTGCACAACCGGTACGTTTTTTCGCCAAATTGATTCGCGACCACGTAGCACCTTAGCCCACTTTTCAGATCCAGGTGTACGCCGTACCCACGGAATCACACTGAATTGCTGTAAAAGCATCGATCGCTTACTCATAGCAACTCTACCCACCCACACTCAATATTTGCTCAACACCACTACACACCATCTGTTGCTTGCGGATGCGGTTTCACGCCGACTAACGATAAATTCAACGCATCCAAGTAAGCTTTCGCTGACGCAATCACAATGTCGATATCCGCACCTTGACCATTAAACACTCTTTCCTGTTTTTTCAAACGCACCGTCACTTCGCCCTGTGAATCCGTACCACTGGTGATCGCGTTCACCGAATACAGTTCCAAATGAGTTTGACTGTTCACAATCGATTCAATGGCTTTAAAAACCGCGTCAACAGGTCCTGAACCCACACTCTCACCACGACGCATTTCTCCATCAATCGACAAGGTCAACACCGCTTTGGGTGTTTTACCCATTTCCGAACAAACTCGTAAATCCTGCAACGCATACACCTCATGGTCTTGATGTCGCTGCGTATCCGACACCAGCGCGTGTAAATCGGCATCAAAGATATCGTGCTTTTTGTCCGCTAATTTTTTGAATCGCTCAAAGGTTTCCTGAAAAATTTGATCGTCTTCCAAGGCAATACCCAAGGCTTCCAATCGCGTTTTAAACGCATTTCGTCCAGAGTGTTTACCCAAAACCATTTTGTTTGCCAACCACCCGACGTCTTCGGCTCGCATGATTTCATAGGTTTCGCGAAATTTCAGTACGCCATCTTGATGAATACCAGACTCGTGGGCAAACGCATTCGCCCCAACAATAGCCTTATTCGGCTGTACTGGAAAACCAGTAATGCTGGAGACCAGGCGTGATGTGGGCACAATCTCGCGCGTATCAATCCCCGTGCACACCGAAAACAAATCTTGCCGCGTACGGACCGCCATCACCACTTCTTCCAAAGCCGCGTTACCCGCTCGCTCCCCTAAGCCATTAATGGTGCATTCAACTTGTCGAGCTCCACTTTGAACAGCTGATAGCGAATTCGCAACGGCTAAGCCCAAATCATTGTGACAATGCACTGAGAAAATCGCTTTGTCGGCGTTCGGAACCCGGTTCAGCAACTCACGAATTAACAGGCCATACTGCGCTGGTATCGCATAACCGACGGTATCCGGGATGTTAATCGTGCGTGCTCCGGCGTCAATCGCCGCTTCAATAATGCGACACAAAAAGTCTATGTCCGAACGGACCGCGTCCTCGCACGAAAACTCCACATCTTCAACCCAGTCACGCGCGTGCTTTACCGCGCGCACCGCCCGTTCAATCACCTCATCGGGTTCCAAGCGCAGCTTATATTTCATGTGAATGGGTGATGTCGCGATAAACGTATGAATGCGTGCACGCCGAGCTCCTGAGAGCGCTGCTCCTGCGCGATCAATATCGGTGTCATGCGCACGCGCTAAACTGCAGACACAACTGTCTTCAATGGTATCCGCCACCGCTTTGACCGCTTCAAAATCACCCTGGCTGGCAATGGCAAACCCAGCCTCAATGACATCAACGCGCATACGCTCTAAGGATTTAGCGATACGTACTTTCTCGTGCAAGGTCATGGACGCACCCGGACTTTGCTCGCCATCTCTGAGAGTCGTATCAAATATAATCAATTGTTCTGATGATCCTGCATCGTTAACCGCGATATGCGTGGCCGCATCATCAGCGCGACGTGTGGTATCGTTCATGGTCTTTCCTCAATAGAAACTCAAGAAGCTCAAGAGAAAAAAGTATACGCCTCCTCTCAGGGAAGGGGCTATTGATC
>JARRRL010000008.1:22087-43951 GCA_037380725.1 Gammaproteobacteria bacterium
AAAAAGCCTGGCTCACGCCAGGCTTTTTCGTGTAAGCCACTTAGAAAAAAGTGCTTACATCATACCACCCATGTCGGGCATGCCACCAGCAGGCGACGCAGGCGCAGACTCATCAGGTACTTCCGCAACCATCGCTTCAGTCGTGATCATTAAACCAGCAACTGAACCCGCGTGCTGAACCGCTGAGCGAGTCACTTTCGCTGGATCCAAAATACCCATCTCCAGCATGTCACCATACTCACCGCTCGCCGCGTTGTAACCAAAGTTACCAGCGCCATCTTTCACCTTATTAAGCACTACAGAGGCTTCATCACCCGAGTTGGTCACGATTTGACGCAGTGGAGATTCAAAAGCGCGCAGCGCCAAATGAATACCAACAGTCTGATCGTCGTTATCGCCTTTTAACTCTTTGATACCTTGCAGCGCACGAACCAATGCCACACCACCCCCTGGCACCACACCTTCTTCAACCGCAGCGCGGGTAGCATGCAGCGCGTCTTCAACACGGGCTTTTTTCTCTTTCATTTCCATTTCAGTGGCGGCGCCCACTTTGATCACAGCCACACCACCTGCCAACTTCGCAACGCGCTCTTGCAGTTTTTCACGATCATAGTCAGAAGTGGCTTCTTCCATCTGTGCACGGATTTGAGCCACGCGACCTTCGATCTCGGCTTTGTTTCCAGCACCATCCACGATGGTCGTATTTTCTTTGTCAATACGGACTGTCTTGGCGCTGCCCAAATCATCCAAAGCTGCACCTTCTAGGTTCAAGCCCACTTCTTCAGAAATAACCGTACCACCACTCAGAATCGCGATATCTTGCAGCATTGCCTTACGACGATCACCAAAGCCAGGCGCTTTCACAGCGGCGACTTTCACAATACCACGCATGTTGTTCACCACCAACGTGGCCAAGGCTTCGCCTTCCACATCTTCAGCAATAATCAACAAAGGACGACCGGCTTTTGCCACAGACTCCAACACGGGCAACATTTCACGCACGTTGGAAATTTTCTTATCAACCAGCAGCAAGTATGGATTTTCAAGCTCCACACTCATGCTCTCTTGCTTGTTGATGAAATACGGTGACAAGTAACCGCGATCGAACTGCATGCCTTCAACCACGTCCAGTTCGTTTTCCAGGCCACTGCCTTCTTCTACCGTAATAACACCTTCTTTACCAACTTTAGCCATTGCACTGGCAATGATTTCACCAACAGCAGGATCACTGTTCGCTGAAATCGTACCCACTTGCGCGATGGCTTTGTCGTCTGTACACGGTGTAGACAACTGGCGAATCTGCTCAACAACAGCGATAACCGCTTTGTCAATACCACGCTTGAGGTCCATGGGGTTCATACCAGCAGCAACAGCCTTAAGACCTTCATTCAGGATAGACTGCGCCAAAACGGTAGCCGTCGTAGTACCATCTCCTGCTACATCAGAAGTCTGAGATGCCACTTCTTTCACCATTTGAGCACCCATGTTCTCAAAGGGATCTTTTAACTCGATTTGCTTAGCCACTGAAACGCCATCTTTTGTGATGGTTGGCGCGCCAAACGATTTTTCCAACACAACATTGCGACCTTTAGGCCCCAACGTGACCTTCACCGCGTCGGCTAGAATGTTTACACCTTGCACTATATTTTTGCGCGCTTCGTCGCCAAAACGAACTTCTTTTTTCGCTGCCATAACTCAAAATTCCTCATTGCTACCGAGTACCGAAAGCGCATGGATTCAACAAACCAACACGCCCAGTGCTCTTAGTTAAAGCCAGATTTAAAGCCAGGTGTTGTTCCGTACAGTCTGACTATCCTCTTAATCAGGATGACTTTCTGTTTTGCTGTATCTTTAGGAAATTACTCGGCAACAACGCCTAATATTTCGTTTTCGGACATAATCAAAAATTCTTCACCGTCCAACTTAACCGAGCTGCCCGCGTATTGACCGAAGAGCACTTTATCGCCTTCTTTCACATCGAGAGGACGGACCTCACCACTATCGAGGATTTTGCCAACACCAACGGCAATGACCTCACCACGAGCAGGCTTCTCAGCCGCCGAACCAGGTAACACAATCCCACCGGCACTTTTGGTTTCTTCCTCTTCACGACGAATCACCACACGGTCATGTAAGGGACGAATCTTCTTTTTCGCTGACATGGATATGCCTCTCCTTCATGTTACGAGTTAGAGCTGTTTCACGGGCATCGTTAGCAGTGCACGAGGCTGAGTGCTAACGGTCTGACCCAAAAAAAGACGTCTTTCAACGCCTCAGATCACTAAATGGGTTAACGGATCAATCTATCAGGGCAAGAGTCACCCAATAACACACCCCTCAAACGGACAAGGTACTTCAAGACAACACATTTCAGATTCAATTGCTACATCAAGAGAACACAATATCTAAAATGCAATATCCAGAAATGCCATCGCCGCTGGTGAATCAAAAATGAGGACATAAGCTGACAAACGACGTGATGACAAACTTTTCAGATGAAGTGGGCACATGACCACAATGCAAATGCGTCCACGCTGCTGGAAATAAAACCCCACGACCTTTTACGGGATTGATGCGACTTCCCTGATGATAAAACTCCGTTTCCCCACCAGACTGCACATCATTGAGGTACAAGATCATACCCAGTACGCGATCGTTCGCTCCCGGACCCAAAGCATCAAAATGCCACTTAAAATAACCTTTATTATGCGGGTAGCGCTTGATTTTATAGCCAGTCCATCGCACAGGCGCGACCCGAAAAGCGGGGCTTTGTTCCGTATACGTCAACACAAACTCCGTGACCGCCCGATGCAAGTGCTCGTGGGATTCACGCCATACACCTTCTGGATCACACGGCAGCTCATCGGTCAGCTTATCCGCACTGTTCGTGCGTTGACCGGCGAAATCCACCACTTTACCAGTTTGAACCCGATCATCTTCGCGAAATAAGCGCATAAGGGTGTCACACAACGACACCGGGAGCACCTCATCACACACCAAAATGAACTGCTCAAACGACTGAACTTTCATCCGTTTTCACCCACCTACCTTCATCTACCGCTTCGCACCACCCAACACGCTGAGACGCCCTCCCCAATCGCTTATTTATAAGTAATATTAAACCGGGTTCTCTTCACAGTGGCTCAGCCCCCTCGGGTAACACACATGGATCAGTGATGCACACGATCACAGGTCCATCATGCATGCCATCATGCATGGGTTCATCATGAGTCACCGGCGCGTCATGGGTTGCACCCTCTTCAGCAAGATCAGAGTCCACTTCCCACTCAGCAGGCATCATTCCACCACTCGCCATACCACCCGCCATGGCATCCTCGATGGCCTCCATCACAGCGCCCATGTCCACGTTACAATCTTCAAGATCAAGGCAAGGTGGGGCATCCGATACGGGTGAGGTATATGGATGCTCAGCATCATTTAGCGGCAACTCTTCTGGTGGTAATGCTTCAGGTGGCACCGCTTCTGGTGGCAACGCTTCTGGTGGCACCGCAGCGCCACACGGATCAATAACCGAACACGGTGGTGGTGGAGGATCACAATCACTCAAATCCAAGCACGGCGGTGCTTCACTCGATGGCGCACTGTTGATTTTATTTGCCACAAAATCACCCATCAACATAGCGCAACTGCCAACACATAAATCGCTCGCGCCTTGTGGCATAAATTCTTCCACATATTGCGTAACCGAAGCCGCATCCGCACACTGCGCACACACATCCGCCGTCAAAGCGGGATAATCTCCCATCCCTTGACCAGCTTCACCGTGACAACTGGCGCATTGTTGTGCAAAAGTACGCGCGGCATCAGGTCGTGGCGACAACTTAAAACCATCGGCAATGTACTGAGACACCACTTCTGCACACGTTTCACCACACAAGTCGGAGCCACCTTTCGGCATGTCTTGTAGAATTTTCGTATACAGACTCGCCACATCTGAGCACAAGCCACAGCCGTCTCCGCTCAGCGCTGGCCCTGAGTCGCCTTCTCCCAAACGACCGTGACAACCTGAACACAAGTTAGAATAGTACTCACGCCCGTTAAATACGTAATCGTCCGTAAAGCCGTTAAAAATAAAATACGACACCTGCTTCGAACACGTCGCATCACACAAGGCCGGATCACTGGCTGGCATCTCATTCAACACTTTTTGATACAACACCACTAAATCCGAACACGAAGCACAAAATTGACTGGTGAGAGCGGGACCTTCACTCGAACCTTCACCGAATAACCCATGGCAATCAGCACACAGCGTTCGGTAATACGTCTTGCCCATCCCATCATGTCCTGGCACCGAAGCAGGTGGTACAGTAGGTGGCGCTGGGTCTTCCATTGCCACTGGCGGACACTGCCCCGGTGGGCAAACGGGTGGACAACCATTGCCATTACCTACCCCATTACCATTACCTACCCCATTACCATGCCCCGGACAGGTTGGTGGAGTGGGTACAGGATTCGGAACTGGCGTGGGATCCGGGGCTGGCGCAGGATCCGGAGCTGGCGCAGGATCCGGAGCTGGCGCAGGATTCGCCCATCCGTAAATCATTTGTGTCAACAATAGCGCACACTCTCGATCACACAGCAAGGGGTTACCATCCGGCATCGTATCGGTAATCGCCATGTACAGACTTCCTGCACTGGCGCAACTCGGACACGCGGCAAGAGTAAACGCCGGAGCAGAATCAGAGCCTTCTCCATCCATACCGTGGCACGAGGCACACTTCATGTCGTAATGCTGCCGAGCCGTGAGCGGATCACCCACAAAATCCGTAAGAATGTACTCAGACACATTCACCGCACAGCGGTCAGGCGCTGCAATCTCGCAGGCCCACGCCACACCATCCGGCGGCATGTTGTCATTAATGAACTGCGCCAAGGTCTCCACATCGCTACAATTCTGACAAAAATCAGGTAACAGCGGAGGTCCATTACCACCCTCACCCACTGAACCGTGACAACTCAGACAGTTGAACTCATACAATTGCTTGCCGCTCAAACGATCGTGTTCGTTGAAGCCTGTAAAAATAAACTGAGCTGTTTCAATGGCGCAGTCTCCCCCACACAATTCAGCGGGACGATCAACAGGCATCGTTTCAAGTATTTTTTCAACAAGCAAGGGATAATCTTCACACGTCGCGCACTCACCAATCAGCAAGGACGGCCCCGATCCGCCTTCACCGTTCGCACCGTGACAGTCTGCACAGCCAAAATTCTCATAATATTCACGACGCGTGTACTGAATTGGCTCAACGGATAAACCATCAAACACAAACCGTGCAACACGGGCGGCACAATCACCCACACACGTACTGGGATCACCCGGCGGCATAGCGCTGTCGATTTTATCAAATAACATCAGCAAATTACCGCAGCTGCCGCACTCCCCGGGCAACAAACTCGGTCCCATATCCACCAGACCACTCCCATCCACACCATGACAGGACGCGCATTCATCTTGGAAAATGGCTGGACCATTGCGATTCTCCACCACAGGTGCAGGCGGCGGCGGTGGCGGCGGAATCAAATCTGGTAGTTGCAGCACAAGAAAAATAGCCATATTGTCCGCGCACTCATTCACACACGAAGCCGGATCTCCTTGAGGCATCGTATCGTGAATGTACTGAGCTAACATCACTGCATTCGCACACGTTGCGCATTCGCCCGGGCGCAACGACGGCCCCATATCGACAATACCTGCACCCGTTTCACCATGACAGCCTGCGCACAAATCCACAAATTGATCTTTCAAAGGCACAGCCGCTGCCGGTGGCGTATCGTCTGCAGGCGGTGTATCTGCAGGCGGTGTATCCGCAGGGGGGGTCTCCGCAGGGGGCGTATCTGCAGGGGGCGTATCTGCTGGTGGTGTGTCGTCTGCTGGAGGCGGATCAGCCGGCGCATCATTGGGATCAACAGGCTCATCCGCTGGGCCGCCTTGTGCCGGCACCGGACAATCCACCGAAAGCTGGACTGAAGGAAATAAAAAGCTGCCGCCCCTCTCCTGCGGGTCGGAATCTTTGACTGATGGGCATGAACCACACGCACTCAACAGCACCAGTATTCCACCCAAGATGAGCAACCGCAGGGCTAAACGTGGAGACCCAAAAGCGATAAAACATTCAGCCTCGTTGACCGCCGAAGAACAAGAAATGCTCCACATATGCTCGCAACCTTTATTTATTTACTCTGATTTCTTTTTATTGATGTTAATGCACACCGCACACACAACACGTGAAACGTGAAACGTGAAAGTACATCGACTTTACCCATCACACTTTTTTCATCTGATCATTCCCTGTCTCAACATATCAGGTTCATCATCCTGCAAAACCGCATCGACAGTTCAAAAGATTCTACTATCGCCACACGGCTGCCTCACACCAAAGAACCCCATGTCTTGTTAGCATAAGGCGTAACACCAAAGCAGGTCGGTAGTCTCTTCATTGCAGCTTGTAACCGTTGTTACGAATTGCTTACACAACTCCAGCATTTGAATGTCGAAAACGTTTTTCACATCACGGTAAATCGATGACTACGACGGAAACTTACAAAGAGACATATTAGGCGGACAGTGTGACGCCGTGACACCCCATAACAAACCGGGCAATACTTCACACCATTCGGTAAGACATAAAACCAAACCAACACCAATTGCTTCTATAAATATCCGCGACTTCCAGCACTCGTAAACCGCACGCAAGGTCTACACTTACGACATATTGATACATTTGGCTTAAATCAAGCGTGCGCTGCCCGTTACCACTCGATGTGTGCTGCGGCGTGCCCCTAAGGTAGTAGGCACCATGACATGATAAATTCTGACTTACCCATAATGATTGTTGATGACGCCAGACTGTCTCAAGCGATAATCAGTCGAGCGCTCATCCGGGCGGGCTACCATGACATCCGACAGGCCAGCAATGCCCCAAATGCCATCGCCACACTGACTGAAAGACCGGCAGGCCTCGTGATAGCCGACTGGATGATGCCTGGGATGGATGGATTTGCTCTATTAAACGCCATACGTAAACTGGATGAAGACACCCATCATTTTACGTTCGTCTTAATGGTAACCGGACAAGAGGAACAACAAGATCAAGACGCCATAAAAACAGCGTTTGAACGCGGTGTAAATGATTTCATTTTCAAATCAGAACTGTCCAACAAACTCTTACCGCGAACAGCGGCAGGGGGACAGCTGTCGGATCAGATTAACCATTTAATGAGTGACAATCAGAAATTATTAGCCACCAATCAGCATTTGCAGAATCAGGCTATGATTGATCTCGATTCAGGTTTAGGTAACGCTCGATTTGCTGAGCACATGTTCAATACGCTCTTGACGCATACACAAGAACGTGGCGGTATCCTATGTGCTATCTACATAAACCTAAACTCACTGCACGCCTTACGTCTGCATCATCCGGCTGACATCATTCAAGAACTCAATCACAGTTTCTGTCGACGACTAAAACAGCAAACTCGCTCACTGGACATTTCATGTAACTTACAAAAAGATGAAATTCTGTTGCTCTCGCAGCGTCCATCGCTCGATCACGCCGAACGGTCCCAATTTCGCCGTCTCTATAACCGCTTAACCAATAAAACCCATCGCACAGCAACGGGTTACCTGAACATGACGATTCGAATGTCGGTGTTGGTTTTCGATTCTAAGCAGGCGATCGCCAATCAGTGCTTCCAAGCTGTGCTCAAAACGCTGCGTGAGCAGGTAGAAAACGGCAACGATCTCAACGTGGAATATAAGATATGATTTTTCTCTGGCACGCAGGTTCTGGCAGGTTCTGGGCTATAGGATAGCAGGATAGCAGGATAGCAGGATAGCAGGGCACGTAGGCAGACACTGGTTCGGCTATTGAGCCGAACCCGGGCAAGAAGTGTACGCGGTTACGCTCAATAATTCTCCAGCACTTCTAAGCGAAACAACCCGGCTCGCCACAACCACGTTTCGCGATCTCGATCCGGGCGCGCATTGCTGTCTGACTTCCAAAATTTAGCTTCGTACAAATTAGGACCTAACTCAAAATGCAGCGTGATGTCGTCTATGCCTTCAGAAACCACGCGCGTCGATTTCACATTTCGTATCAATTCTCGGAACACGCTGTACTCCGTGCCCCGTTGTCGACCTTCAATACCAAGCGATAAGCCCAGCTGACGCCAATTCCGGGGTAAAGTGTGGCTCAAGTGATTTGAAAACACCACCTTATTCACAAAGCCCGCTGCCGAGAGGTGTACCTCAAAACGCCCCGCCATATCAAATCGCAAACAGCCATCCGAAGTTTGATGTTCCGGCGCTACCGCGCAATTCCCGCGTTTTAAGATATCATTCATGTGCGTCTGCCCCATCCGGATACCAAACGGTAAACGTTGCAGCGCTGATTCAATGCCATCCGTTGAATCCGATTGCGCCACAGAGGAATAAAAAGGCAGCGCCCCAATCAAGCACAATACCAAACGGATTAAAACACGTCGCATCATCACACAGGAATCCCAATACCATGAACACATAACGTCGATTGTATAAGGTCGCAACATGAGGAAGCTACGGTAAACCGTTTACCGCATTCAGCGCTCGGTAACCATTACGTAACAGTTAAGATGTATTTTGTATCAAACGGAAAACGAAATTCGTCCCAACCCTTGTGAGGCTTTTGGCGCTAACAGGGCAACGAAGAAGCTTATTCAGGCTGCCCACTAGTAATCGTCTGGGTGAAGACGAATACCGAACACAATCATCACCATGGAACGGAGAGAAAGTATATCGAGAAACACGCGCAAATACACGGCAAATACGCTGAAAAAAAGAGAAAAAAAGAAATATTCTTTTAATAACTATTCCATAAACAGCAGAAAATTTCAAACTCAGCTCATCAGATCGTATCACGGCATCTCTGGCGACGAAGCGCAACCACGCGATGTCACTAAGCTGAGTCGCTTCGTCGAACGGCGTTTCGCGCGTTCATCTTTGGAAGAACCATTTGCCACCTCGCTCACACGCGCACGACGCCACTGACGATGGAAATCAGCCAAAGTCACGGATGTTTGCTCCACCTTAATGGGATGATTCAGATCAATCACGGCCTCAACGCGATTCAACGCCAAGGTATCCAGTGCGTCAATTTCACCTTCGGCATAACGCTCCAAAGCCGCCAATTGCCGCGCTTGCAACGCTTTAAATGACACCGAAACATCAAACACACCTTCCGCGTCATCAACGGGACCAGACGTGATCACAATAGCGTAACCGTGAAACTGTTCGAGACAAGCCCACAGACGACCGGACACAATATCCACGAGCCCACCTAATTGCCAGGATTTCGGTGTTAAACACTGGGCAACGTCCTCCAGCACCAAAACCTCTTCTGCTGAGTCCACTTCATTAAAAATCGTGTCCACAACCCCTGCGCCAAAATGCTCACAGAGCGTCATCAACTCAAAACCAGAATAAACCTTCACGCCTCGCCCACACTGATCAGCCACATGTCGCGCCGCCGTGCTCTTACCCGTTCCACTCGGGCCATAAAACAGCAACCGCCCAAATCCACATTGACGAAACACCTGAACCAAACGATCAATGGGGACACTGATGTGAAATAAGTTAGGCAGGTGATGCTGCTCAACAGTCGTGCGCTCCCGCATCGCGAGCACCGGTTGCCCCATGGCACGCAGATACTCGTTCAGCATGGCCAATAACTGATTGTCGTTTTCCGAATAGCGCCCCTCTGGTAAAGATCGTACCACTTTTAGTACCCGCGCCAACAAACCAAATCCGAGGCACGGGTGACAAGCCACCACTTCCACACCACGCGAACTGATCCGAGATGATAATTTCTGACTGAGTAAATAAGATCGCTTAGCGGTGTAATCCGGATAATCGACATGCAACACATAATCAAAGCGACGAACAAAAGCTGGATCAAAATTCTCTACCGAATTACAAACCCAAATAGTCGGAACCCGATTGGTCTCAAGCAAATCATTCAATAGACTCTTCAGGGGCGCAGCGTACGACTGATCTCCCGACACAAACACTTCTTCCACTTCGTCAAACAAAATAGCCGCTTTCGCATGATGACTCACGATCGCTTGAAGTTGATAAAAAGCGCCAATTCGCTCCATCCGCGCACTGCGATCGTAACTGACGTTTTTGGGGTTAAGGCGATACAGCACCTTACCGATGTGCACCACCAAAGCCTTAGCCAACTCAGTCTTACCCGTACCCGGCGGGCCATAGATCAGCACATTCGCTGGCCCCGAGTCATCCTGCAACACGTGCAACAATCCCGTAATATGTCTCGAAATATGCGAAAAATCACCTACCGTGAACGCGCTCTCGTCGACGCATTCATACACCGAATTAAACAGTTCATCGATGGGTTGATCGGATCGATCCAACAAGGCGCACACAATACTTTCCATCGGCTCTGGCACATCCGAATGATAACCCTGATCACCAATAAGACCGCTTTTTTTCAGCGTACCAACAGCGGACAACAATCGCCGAATACGCGCCAAAGGCATTTGCAAGATCACACTTAAATCTTGATACAGAATCAACAGCTTGGTATCCCAACAATCGCCAAACACCGACATCAAGGGGTACGAAGTGCGTGTGACGGTGAGAAAAAGTAAAATTTTCAACTCATCCTCACACAGTCCAAAACGCTCACGCGTCGTTTGAAACAACACGGGCAGTTGCTGCAAGGCTTCATAGGGGTTCGGCAGATCGTTCAACGCAGCGTGTACCAAACGGACACGCTTTACTTCCGACAAGGTCGCCCAACGGGACGCGCTCACACCCAGCAAATCCGAGTAATCCACACTCACTGAGCCATGCTGCGCTTCATCCTCACCGTTTCGGACACGGTCTTTCCACAATCGCGATTTTGCAATCACCAAGAGGGTCGTGTACGCCTGTAAATAACTGACGTAGTCGGGATATTTGGAACGTGCCATCAATCATTCTCTCCGTTCACCGTGAACCGTCGTTCTCAACACATCACGTTCTGCCAAACGTTTCAATTCTGCTTATTCTGCGCCGTCGACAAACGTCAGTTCTTTTCCGTTTTCCCATTCCACCGTAGTCGCTCAATTTTTTAAGGATAAACAAGTCAACAGCATTGGTCACTCATCGTGCTCAGTTATCATGCTCGCTTATCATAAAAGGACAACACGGAAAGGAATCGCGCTAACGAAATCCGGCGGTGAGCACTGGCGATGACACCACCTAAGTGGAACGCGCCCATCGGAACACATGAATGTCTATTTCGGATCAGTTGGACACTGGCGCTGGAAAGCCGACAACGTGAATCAGCCAACCTGCCGTTTTGAGTCACGTTCACCGCTGGAATGACAGCCTCCGTGGACTCATCCTCTGGACAACCACTCACCTGGTCGGAGCGAAAGGATTTGAACCTTCGACCCCCGCCTCCCGAAGACGGTGCTCTACCAAGCTGAGCTACGCTCCGACACCAACACGGTGAGAGGATCTCCCGTCGGCATGGGGCCGAACACGAGATACCACAAACACAAATCAAAACCGCAAGAGATTCTACGCGAGAACTTCTCTGTAAATCAATTCAATCTGTAAATCAAACCATTCTGTGAATCAAACCCAAACAGACACCCGCTCACCCGGAATCCCACAACCAAGCTACGTTTAACTCGAAACGTAGACCGGTCAAAACGTAGACCACCCACATTAGGCCATCAAAGCCAACCAACGTATAGCACCAGGGGTTCGCCACCACAGTTCGCGATTTTCTTTCGCGTAGAGCCACGCCAAGACTTCATAACCCAATCCTTCTTGTTGCGGCATCGGTCGAGCAGGATCGGCCTGCAAATATTGAGGTACTTTTGGATTAAACACTAAGGCTCGCTTTGCCAGTGACACCGAGGCACCACAGCGCCCTGTTTCAATGTAAGCCACCAACACACGATTAAACAAGAGCATCACACTGTGTTCGTGGTTATATTGCTGATCCAGTGAATGAAAAGCAGCGTACTCACCTTGGCGGATCAATAAGGTCCCCAAGGCATATCGGTGACCTTGCGCATCACGCTCATCTAAGGCCAACAACCAACGATATGTCTCAATAGCATGCTGATAACGGGATTCACGACGATACAAACGCGCCACAGCACCCAGTGCTCGTAAATAAGAACGCGTACAGGGTTGTTGCCAGAAACGCCCGAGCTGCGTTTCAAACACACCTTTTTCATCTAATATTTTACGTTCACGCTCTATTGCTCGCTCCAAAGACGCAACGGGATCATTGCAATCGTGACTGGAGGCATGCATCGCCAATACCGTTACCGCATCCAGACAAGACTGATCGATCGATAAAGCTTGCTTTGCTAAACAGACGCGCTGCGCCAAATCTGAGCTGGCCCACGCCTTCTCCATCAACTTTTCGACATGCTCATACTGGTGCCCGCACTTGTCCTGCTCCCCACCACAAGCAGGAAATGGGATTACTTGCTTCATTCGGTTCGCCACTCCATCGCTAACACACTGTTGATATGAACGTTCAGTTGACACGCTTCACGTCATCACACTTCGACATCCGTGTTGCCAAGTGTAACATCAGTTACGTTTCGCGATCCAACGTAACAAACACGCAAAGCACCAACACAAACAAACACACATCCAGTCTGCAAACTCAGAGTGCAAAACCACAAACGCCATCACGACACCGTCTCAAGGACACGCCGTAATTCTTATTAATCTATTAATTCAGGTAAATTATGAAAAAAATCGACCTCCCCCGTTGCAATGTCATACTCTGCACCTACAATTGAAATTTCCCCTCGCGCGGCATAGCTGGAAAGCACCGTTGATTTCTCTAACAACTGATCCACAGACGCTCGCACATTGGCTCGAATGGATTCATTCAATAAATCAATGGTGAGCTCATTCCGAGCCATCACCTGCTCCACAACAGGGCGTACGCGATCCACAATCGAACAGACATGTTGAGAGTGGCTCTCGTTGGGCTGCATCATCGTATCCACCGTTGCCTTCACCGCACCACAGTGCGTATGCCCCAACACAACCACCAAGCGCGTACCAAAATTTTCTACAGCAAATTCCACACTCCCAATCTGAGTCGGCGCAACAATGTTGCCTGCAACCCGAATCACAAATAGATCACCCAAACCTTGGTCAAAAACAATTTCCGATGGTACCCGAGAATCAGAACAACCCAGTATAACGGCAAACGGAAACTGCTCTTCGGCCACGGCTTCTAGACGTCGACGACTTGAATAAGCTGTAATAATTTGCTCTCGTCGCACATACCGCAAATTTCCCGCTTGCAATCGCTTCAGCGATGCCAACGCAGTTAACATACACACTCCCCCTAACAGCAAATGCCACTATAACTAACAGAAATGCCCCAAACGAAGCATCACGCACCAATCAAGTCACAGCAAGCGTTATATACAGAAAGAGCAAAAGCCTGAAACATCCCATTGCATATAGCCAACGGCACGACGTTCCAGTACGACGTTCCAGTACAACGATTAGTCAATCACAACATGATCTAAATCTACGGAAAATCGATCGGGGCAATCAGGGCAATCGTAATATAGTAAGCCACGTGCAACACTCGTTAACACTGAAGGGGATCATTGCCGCAGCGCATGAGCTGTCGGCATGATCAGTTGAAAAAACATCGAGAAAAATTAGAAAAACTTAATTCGTCCGATATTGGGATTCACGTTAACCCCAGCTCTCGAACCCGCATTCTCCGTCGGCACTGGATCCGGTGTCGTACTCGGCGATGCTTCAGGCAAAGCACCCGATTTCGCTCCACTCAAACCATCGATGGCCGAGCTCATCTCCTTTATCCCTTCTTGCATCAGTTTGGCGTCTCCACTCATCACGCCTTCTAAAAACTTCGACAAGCCACCCAAGAGATTTTCCTGCGTTGACGCGGCATCACCAGCGCGAGAGGACGATCCCCCCGACACCTTTTCCAACACCATACTCAATTCATCCACATCCAGCTTACCATCGATTCCAGCAATCGCATCCAGGCCACCCATCTCCTTAATCGCTGCTTGGGTTTCCGGATCCAGCGCATTCAATTCTTCAGCGGAAATCAAGCCATCCCCATCCTGATCCGCTTTCGCCATCATCGATTCAGCAGTCTGCTTGCTGTCAGAAGTGCTTTTCGTATTTCCACCCGACCAGTCACCACCGAAAAGTGAGCTGGAACGCGAACCCGGTGTATCGGCCAACAACAGGTTAAACACATCTTGATTACTGTTGCTCACTCCTGAATCGCTGTTTGGTGAACCTTGCGATAAGGCATCAAAGGCAGAGGCACTTGCGCTACCATTCGTCGACGAACCAGTCGAAGACGAATCACCTGCACCCGCCCCCAAAATCGTATCAAAAACACCCTTCGAACCACCGCCGGTGCTATCAATCATACATGAACCTCTTTGCGCTCAATTCAGCTACTTCTTCTTATTATTATTAGCAATCCAATTCAGTCAGAATTCAATTCAATCAGACAGTGTTTGACATGAGTCATGTTAGCCACTCATAAATTGCTAAGCACAACGGCACAGCAGTTTACGACATAAGTCTACCGCTCAAACACGCTCTATTACGAAGGGTATGCCAAGACTAACGCTTACCCAAGTAGAAACATGTTTAAATAAGTTAAGTAACATCAATACCATCGTAATCCTAAACTTTGTAATAACTCTATATATTATTTGGCTCGTCCTGATTTCAATATAAACTGAGTTCTAACCAATTGGTATCATTTACTTTTCTCATTCTTCTTGTCTGACACGGTTCACGACAAATACGGATTACCCCAACACGGATTACCCAACTATGCGCGGACAACATGCCTCGGTTTCGTACAAAGATACCAACTGGCGAATAATTAATCGCCTGTGGCCTTATCTGAAAACACATTGTCACCGAATCGGGCTCGCACTGATGTGTCTGATTGGAGCAAAAATCGCCAGTGTAGGACTCCCCTTCATCCTGAAACACATCATTGATGCCCTCGATCAGCACAGTAATACCCACAGCAGTATCACCCTACCACTCGGCTTATTGCTCGCTTATGGTGTCACACGTTTCTCCAGCGTGTTGTTTGGTGAGCTGCGCGATACCCTTTTTGGCAGAGTCACAGAACGTGCCATGCATCACATTGGTCTGCATGTGTTTGAACACCTGCATCGGCTCGATCTGGCGTTTCACTTAGACCGTCAAACAGGCGGGCTGTCGCGCGACATTGAACGTGGCACAAACGGGATCAGTTTTTTACTGCGCTTTATGGTTTTCAATATCGTGCCAACACTTTTGGAAATCGGTTTGGTCGTGGCACTGCTGTGGTGGCAATATCACTTTATTTTTGCCGGCATTGTTCTGAGTGCTGTGACGCTATATATCGGGTTTTCCGTATTCACCACCGAATGGCGCACGCGCTTCCTGCGAGAAGTCAATCAAGCGGAATCGCAAAGCAGTACACGCGCTGTGGACAGTTTACTCAACCACGAAACCGTTAAGCTCTTTACCAATGAGCACTTTGAGTGCCAACGCTACGACGCCGAGTTAACACGATGGGAACACGCCCGTCGTCAGAATCGACTGTCACTTTTTGCGCTCAATGGCGGGCAAGCCCTCATTATTGCAGCAGCGCTCACCACGGCGTTGATTATAGCGGGCAAACACGTCGCGGCAGGGACCATGTCACTCGGCGATTTTGTCTTGATCAATAGCTTTATGATACAAATTTTCATGCCGCTCAACTTCCTCGGCTTCGTGTACCGAGAAGTGAAAGGCTCACTGGCCAGCATCGAAAAAATGCTTGAACTCTTGGCGATCACGCCTCGCATAAGCGATGCGCCGCATGCACCCGATCTGCACGTCACGCACGGAGACATTCAATTTGATCACGTTTCGTTTCAATACACCGCTGACCGAGACATATTACGACAGGTCAGTTTCCGGGTACCCGCCAAACAAAAAGTCGCGATCGTCGGGGCCAGCGGCGCCGGAAAGTCCACACTCTTTAAATTACTGTTTCGATTCTATGACGTCACGCAAGGTGAGATTCGCATCGACGATCAACCCATTCACCGCGTCAACCTGCATTCGTTGCGTCGCGCCATCGGTGTCATTCCACAAGACACGGTTTTATTTAATACCAGTATCTGGGAAAACATTCGATACGGTCGAGTTGACGCCACAGACAGTGCTGTTCAAGAAGCCATCCGCCTCGCGCATTTAGATCAGTTTATCGAGCAATTACCCAATGGCAGAAACACGCTGGTCGGTGAGCGTGGCCTCAAGCTCTCTGGTGGCGAAAAACAACGCGTAGCCATCGCTCGAGCGCTGCTGAAAAAACCACCCAGTCTGATTTTTGATGAAGCCACCTCGTCACTCGACAGTCACTCTGAACAAGTCATTCTGCAGGCGCTGCAGGAGATGGCGCACGAACAAACCACTCTCGTGATCGCGCCTCGCCTTTCCACCGTCATCGACGCGGATCACATTATCGTCTTGGCAAAGGGTCAAATTGTTGAGCAGGGTACCCATCGTAGCCTGTTGCAGCAACACGGCCAGTACCACAAGCTATGGACTTTACAACAACACACGAGACACGACAGCAAGCCAGCCCTTCCTTAAACAGTCACGGGATCCCTTTCCATTGCGCGCCGCTGCGCGGCGCGCGAGCGCACCGATCGAGCCGTAATCTGCTCTGTTGGCACACAGCCATGCTCCCGGGATGCGTACAGCAAACTCAGAAATTCCACAGACAATTGAGGTTTCACAACACCAAATCCTTGAAAACCATGAATGCCCAAGGCGACCAAGCTGTCCCATTGCTCTTGCGTTTCCACACCTTCCACGATCGTATTCAAAGACAGCGCGTGCGCCAACATCGCGATACCACTGACCAAGGGTAACGCTGTACCCTCACGCCCTAAGCCTTCGACAAAACTCCGATCAATTTTGACCACATCAAACGGATACTGCGCCAAATAACTGAGCGAAGAATACCCCGTCCCAAAATCATCAATCGCCAAACGACAACCCAATCGTTTTAAAGCACTGAACACTTCATTGGTGTGATCCATATCGTCGATAAAGACACGCTCGGTCATCTCTAAGGTTAAATGACCCGCCACTGCCGGGAACTCGGTCAAACACTGTTCAACCAATTCCACAATTGCACCATGCTGAAGCTGACAAAAGGACACATTAACCGCAATTTGCGGAGGCGCCAATCGTTTTTCCATCCACTGCTGATAGTGCCGACACGCCTCGCGCATGACCCAAGCACCAATACGTTGAATATCACCCGATTGCTCCGCCACCGGCACAAACTCATTGGGGGATATGGCGCACGCCGACTGTTGCCAGCGCACCAACACTTCACAGCTCCTCAAGCGCTGATCACAGTCCACAACGGGCTGGAACATCAAAAACATTTCCGCTTTATCGATGGCTTGCCGCAAACCCGTTTCGATAATGGCCCGTCGCTGCGCTTGTTGATTCATCTCTTCTTGATAAAATAAGTACCCACCTCGCGACGACACCTTCGATGCATACATCGCCAAATCCGCGTATTGCAATAAGGTCTCTGGTTGCTGCGCATCATCCGGGTACATCGCAATACCCACACTCGCGGACAAGAAGCACATCTTTCCATCCTGACGAAAAGGCGATTGGAGGTGTTCGATGGTGCGCTCCGCCAACTGCCCCACCACCTGAACCGTATCGTGCAATTCCATCAAGATCACAAACTCATCACCGCCCATGCGCGCAATAAGCCCTTCTCTGCCGACCGACGCCAATAAACGGTGTGCCACTTGAGTCAGCAACCGGTCGCCAAAGGCATGCCCAAATTGATCATTGACCTTTTTAAAACCATTCAAATCGAGAAACAGCACAGCAATCTGACGCTTGTACCAATCACACTGTTTGATCGCTTCGCGCATGCGCGCAATCAGCAACGCGCGATTCGGTAACTCCGTCAGGACATCGTAGTTCGCTTGGAAAACCAGTTGTGCTTCAGCGCGTTTTTGCGCATCAATGTTTTCACGCAGTACGACGTAATGACACACTTCGCCCGTCACGTCACGCACCAGTGACATGACAAACCGATGATGCCGCAAGGACCCATCTTGCCAGCGACACAACGCTTCCACGCGCCACGCCTGATCCGTGGCGTCGCTTGCTAAATGTTTCAAGCATTCTTCTTGCGTAAAAGGAAAACCGCGCAAGCCAAATAACGATTCGCCCACGGCCTGAGACTCCGTAAGCGCCGACTCAGAACAATAGGCGTAATTAACGAATTCCACGCGAAAATCACGGTTCACAACGACAACCGCTGCGGGGCATTGCTCCAACGCTTTATGAAAAATATTCAGATGCGCTTCGATGCGTTTACGTTGCCCAACATTAATCCATAAAATAACAATAGCCAGCCCCTGAAAAAACATCAGGATTAACGGCAACCAAAACCACAATAGATATTTACTATAATAATATTCAGCATCAACAAATATCGGCGTTACGTCTAAGGCACACGCCGACACACTGAACCCACACCACAACACACTGAGCACTCGCCATGGCACCGACCACCTTCGGTGGTGCCGAAAAAACGAAGCCAGAAATCCAACAAACACCACAACATGACGACATCGACCGTCCCCCCGTACGCCGTAGCACCACTCAGCGTCACCTCGATACGCCCTTTTCTCCCATTGCCGTTTAGATTGCCGTTTGCATTGCCGTTGATATTGCCGGTGCGTTCGACTCGTATTGCCGCGATTACTGCTTTCCATCAAGACCACCACATAGCTCCTGTGCGCATTTATTATTGTCCGGCACCGCGTCGTCCGGACTTTTTTTGCTGCGCACATTCCGATTGGTTTCCACATCGCACACAACGATAGACGCGTACACGATCGAAATCAGCTTCACCCAGCCACATCACATTTATGCTGCGCCGCATAACAATCGCATAACACAAAACTCATTTGTAGCAATTGACAGTCCTTTGGTTAAATCCTTATTCACACACATTACACTTTCTATTTCTATCTTGAACGTTTCATCTGGAACGTTCTATCGTGAACGCCACGCGCTTCGTTACGAACATAAGCTCATCACGAACACTATGTGAGACGGCGCATAAAAACAACTTAATTGTATTGCTTACGCGCGTTCACAAATAATTGGAACCAGGGCGAATACGATTTCCAATCATCCGGCGCCCAAGAAAATTGCACCGTTCTAAAAACGCGTTCCGGATGCGGCATCATAATCGTCACACGACCAGACTCATTACAAAATCCCGTCGCGCCTGCAGGACTGCCGTTTGGATTCGCGGGGTATTGCAGCGTTGGCTCACCGCGTGAATTCACGTATCGTAAACACACTTGATGGCGTGATTTCAACTCGTCAAACGCCCGATCGGACACACACGCTTTCCCCTCTCCATGCGCCACAGCTATTGGTAAGTGCGAACCCGACATACCCGCCAGTATCACAGAAGCCGACGGCATCACTTCCGTCATCACTAAGCGCGCTTCAAATTGTTCAGACTGATTACGCTGAAAGCGTGGCCAATGCGTCGCCCCCGGAATCAATTGATTGAGCTGAGCCAACATTTGACAGCCATTACACACCCCCAAGGTCAGCGTATCGGTACGCTCAAAAAAAGCGGCAAACGCATCACGTAACGCCTCATTAAATAAAATGGATTTCGCCCAACCACTGCCTGCACCCAACACATCACCGAACGAAAAACCACCGCAGGCCACCAAGGCCTGAAAGGATTCCAACTCTCGCGGATTGGCTTTCAAATCACTCATGTGAAGATCAACGGCCTCAAACCCAGCGCTTACAAACGCCGCCGCCATTTCGAGCTGACCATTGACACCCTGTTCACGCAATACCGCCAAACGTGGCCTTGCCGACAGAATCGCCGGAGCGCACGCCGCTTGTGTCACGTCGAAACGCACCGAGGCGTATAAGCCGCTGTCTTCTGGATCGGACACCCGCTCAAAAGCTTGCTGCGCGCAATCCGGATGATCGCGCAAACGTTGAATGTGATAACTCACTTCACTCCACACGGACTGCAAGCGCAATACCGGCGCCTGATAAACCCATTCCCCTCGATGAGTCACACCAAACGTCGCCGTACTTGAGCAAGCCCCCACTGTTGCAATGCGTTGCACACAGGCGGCCAGTCCATAGCGCTGGGTCAGTGCGTCCACATCAGGGACGTTTTCCGCCTGCACCTCAAGCAGTACACCTAACTCCTCATTGAACAACCAAGGCAGTAATTCAGTGGCAGCGGGCACCTCCAAGGTGAGACTTCGACGACTGGCAAAAGCCATTTCCAAGGCCGCAACCAGCACACCCCCATCCGAACGATCGTGATAGGCTTTCACCATCCCCAACTGACGCGCCGCTTTTAACCACGCCACAAAACTCGTAAAACGTTCAGGATCGTCAAAATTCGGCGCTTCATTGCCCATTTGTCCATAAACCTGGGCCAAGGCCGAGCCACCCAAGCGCTGCTTGCCTGCACTCAAATCCACTAAATACAGCGCATTACCCGTTGCATGCAGCTGCGGTGTCCACGTCTCACGCACATCTGACACCCGCGCAAACGCCGTAACAATCAACGACACCGGCGACACAACCGACTGCTCGCCCTGGTCGTTACGCCAACGCGTTCGCATGGACAACGAATCTTTGCCCACCGGAATGGCCAAACCCAAAGCCGGACACAAAGACAAGCCAAGCGCTTGCACCGCTTCAAACAAAGCCTGATCTTCACCCGGCTCACCGCAAGCCGCCATCCAATTGGCCGAAAGGTTTATTTCGCTTAGGTCTTCAATGGGAGCAGCCAACGCATTCGTCAGGGCTTCACCCACAGCCATACGCGCCGAAGACGCCGCATCGATGACAGCAAGTGGCGTCCGTTCCCCAAGGGCTAAAACTTCACCCGCAAACGTAAACAGACTTGAGGTGGTCACCGCACAATCCGCAACGGGCACTTGCCACGGCCCCACCATTTGGTCCCGCGCGACCATACCCGTAATTGTGCGATCCCCAATGGTAATCAGAAAGGTTTTACTGGCCACCGCTGGCAAACGCAAAACCCGGTGAATCGCCTCGTCTATGGCCATGTCACGGCAATCCAAGTCGGGCAACACAGGACGAGTTCGCTCAACGTATCGCGTCATACGCGGAGGTTTGCCAAATAGCATCGATTGTGGGACATCAATTGGCGCGCGTTCGGCACGCGTATCGGATACCCGCACAATCGGCTCATCCACCGCTAAGCCCACCGTAGCGAAGGGGCAACGCTCGCGCTCGCAAATAGCAGAAAAACGCGCATAATCTTCCGGTCGAACTCCCAAGACATAGCGTTCTTGCGCTTCGTTACACCACAACTCCATGGGGGATAACGACGCATCATCCGTTGGAATTTTTTGCAAATCAAAAACGCCACCGCAGCCCGCATCTTTCACCAGTTCAGGCAGTGCGTTACTGAGGCCACCTGCACCGACATCGTGAATAAACTGAATGGGATTGGTATCCCCAAAGGCCCAGCAGGCATCAATGACCTCTTGAGCACGTCGCTCCATTTCCGGGTTTTCACGCTGCACAGAAGCAAAATCCAATTCCGCATCGTGCTGGCCCGACTGCACAGAAGACGCCGCCCCACCCCCCAGCCCAATCAACAAAGCGGGTCCCCCTAAGACCACCAAGTGAGCCCCGGGCGATAGCTCGTTTTTCATGATGTGCGATTCACGAATATTCCCCAC